>NZ_JCANQV010000024.1:0-32657 GCF_059553635.1 Candidatus Streptomyces philanthi | reverse complement strand
CGCGTGCCGACCACGGTGGATGCCAGTCCACGAAGGGAGGACGCGGTGCCCCACATCTCCGCATCCGACACCGAGGCGGTCGCACGGACCGTGCTCGGGGAAGTCCTGGCACACCAGCGCAGAATGCGCGACGGCGGCTGCACCGGGGACGTCTGCCCGCGCTGCGCCGCGCATCATCTGGCCGCGCTGCGGAAGACCATCGGCAGCGGCCGGCGGATCGAGTTCGTCCTGCCGGCGTTCCCGACGAAGTCCCCCAACCCGGCCAAGGTCCTCGGACCGCTGCCGGACCTCGCCGAGGAACTCGCCCTGCGCTTCCTCGACGACCTGTGCGCCCGTATCTCCGCGCACCACGCGCCCGGCGCGGTCATCCGGATCTGCTCCGACGGGCGGGTCTTCAACGATCTGCTGGGCGTGAGCGACGCGAACGTCAGCGCGTACGTCCAGGGCATCGACGCCATGATCACCCGGATCGGTGCCGACCACCTCGAACAGTTCACCCTCGACGACGTCTACGACGGCGCGGGCCACGGCGACATGCGCGACCGGCTCTCCGCCGGGCACGCCCCGTCCCTGGAGGAGTTGCGCGACGAGGTCCACGCGGGCGGCGCCCCGCTCGCCATGTACCGGGGCATCACCCGTTTCATGCTGGAGGACCTGTCCGGGCCGCAGTACACCGGCACCCGCTCCGCGCTGCAACGCGAGTGCCGCCGGCTCGCCTACCGGATCATCCAGCGCAGCCGCGCCTGGGGCGGGCTGCTCGGCGACCTCTTTCCCGACGCCGTCCGGCTGTCCATACACCCCCAGCCCTGCTCCACCGAGAAGATCGGCATCCTGCTCGCCGACACCCCCGACGCCTGGCTGACGCCCTGGCACAGCGTCGCGGTCAAGACCGGCGACGGTTTCACGCTGATGAAGCGGGCCGACGCCGAACAGGCGGGCGCCCGGCCCGCGTTCGTGGCGGGCCGTCCGGCGTACTACGCGCTGGACGCCGCCGAAGAGGCCGCCCACGCGGCCCCCGCCCGGGTCTGCGCATGACCCCCACCCCTCCCCCGTCCCCACAGGAGACCCCCATGTCCCCCGCTCCCGGCGCGGAGTACGCGACCACCCCGATCGACCCGTTCGGCGTCGCCCTGCACGCCCCCTCCCCCGAGGCGCATGTCGCCGACCTGTCCGTGGAGGCGCTGCGCGACCTCGTACGGGAACACCATCTGCTGCTGCTCCGCGGCTTCCATGGCTTCGACGGGCCCGAGGAGCTGTCCGCGTACTGCGAGCGCTGGGGCGAGCTGAGCGTCTGGCCGTTCGGCACCGTCCTGGAACTCGTCGAGCGTGAGCGGCCCGAGGACCACATCTTCGACCACAGCCATATGCCGATGCACTGGGACGGCATGTACCGCGAGCACGTCCCGGAGTTCCAGGTGTTCCAGTGTGTGCACGCGCCCGGTGAGGGCAACGGCGGGGAGACGACGTTCTCGCAGACCACCGCCGTGCTGGCCGCCGCCGACCCGGAGACCGCGGGCCGCTGGTCGCAGGTGACGGGCACGTACCACCGGGCGATGGAGTACTACGACAGCGTCACCGTCTCCCCGCTCGTCACCACCCACCCCGGGCACGGCGCACCCGTCATCCGCTACAACGAACCCGCCGACCCCGGCGACGCCTCCTTCGTCAACCACCCCGACCTGCGCTTCTCCGGTCTGCCGGGCGAGGAGCTGGCCGAGGCGCACCGCACCCTGCGGGCCGCGCTCTACGACCCGGCGCATCTGTACGCGCACAGCTGGCGCACCGGGGACATCGTCGTCGCCGACAACTTCACGCTGCTGCACGGCCGCAACGCGTTCACCAGCGGCGCCCCGCGCCATCTGCGCCGCGTGCAGGTGCAGAGCACCCCGCCGCTGGCCAACCCGGGGCTGGTGCGATGACCACCGACGGCACCACGGCCCTGCTGACCGGCGACGCCTACACCGAGAGCCTGCGCGACGGGCGGCACGTCTACCTCGACGGGGAACGCGTCAAGGACGTCACCACCCACCCCGCGTTCCGCAACTCCGTCCGCTCCGTCGCCCGCCTCTACGACGCGCTGCACGACCCGGCGACGTCGGACGTTCTCACCGGCACCGACGACCAGGGCATCCGCACCCACAAGTTCTTCCGGCCCAGCCGCTCGGCCGGCGACCTCGTCGAGGCGCGGGAGGCCATCGCCACCTGGGCGCGGATGAGCTACGGCTTCCTCGGCCGCACGCCCGAGTACAAGGCCGCCTTCATGGCGGGCCTGGGCGTCAACGCCGACTACTACGGGCCGTACGCGGCCAATGCCACCGCTTGGTACCGGGAGTTCGCGAGCAAGGCCCTCTATCTCAACCACGTTCTGATCAATCCGCCCGTCGACCGCAAGCGCGCCGTCCACGACATGGAGGACGTGTATGTGCACGCGGTGCGGGAGACGGACGCCGGGGTGGTGGTCAGCGGCGCGAAGATGCTGGCGACGGGCTCCGCGCTCACCCACGCCGGCTTCGTCGCGCCCGTCGGGTCGGCGGCGCTCGCGCCCGGGAAGGCGGAGGCGTTCGCGCTGGTCTTCCTCGTGCGGATGGACAACCCGGGCGTGAAGCTCGTCTGCCGCACCCCTTACGCGCGGTCCGGCACCCGGCCCTTCGACGCGCCGCTCAGCAGCCGCTTCGACGAGAACGACAGTGTGCTGCTGCTCGACGAGGCGCTGATCCCCTGGGAGGACATCCTCGTCTACCGGGACATCGAACGGGCCACCGGCTTCTTCGCCACCTCGGGTTTCCCCAACCTCTACAACTTCCAGTCCGGCGTCCGGCTGAGCGTCAAGCTGGAGCTGATGGCCGGGCTGCTCGCCCGCGGCACCCGCGCCAACGGCACCGACGCGTTCCGCGGGGTGCAGGCCGCCGTCGGCGAGCTGATCACCATGCGGGACATGGTGTGGGCGCTGACCTCGGCGATGGCGTACGACCCGGAACCGGGCAGCGGCGGCACCGTCGTCCCCAAGCTGGAGCACGCCAGCGCGATGCGGATGTACAACGCGCAGGTCTGGAACCGCGTCCACGAGCTGTTCGAGACCACCCTGGGCGGGGCGCCGCTCGCCGTACCGTCCAGCGCCCGCGACCTGGCCAACCCCGAACTGCGGCCGCTGATCGACCGCTTCTACCGGGGCGCGGACTCCACCGCCCACGACCGGATCAAGCTGCTCAAGCTCGCCTGGGACGCGATCGGCACCGAGTTCGGCGGCCGGCACGAGCTGTACGAGCGCAACTACTCCGGGAACGGCGAACAGGTCCGGCTCGACGCCCTGAGGTGGGCGACCGGGCGCGGCAACCTCGCCCGTTACGAGGCGCTGGTGCAGGACTGCCTCGACGACTACGACCTCGACGGCTGGCGCCGCGGCCCCTGGCTGGACGCCGACGGCCCCGAAGGGAGCCTGTGATGTGCGGCATCACCGGATGGGTCGCCTTCGACCGCGACCTGACCTCGCAGCGCGGCGTCATCGACGCCATGACACGGACACTGACCGCCCGCGGCCCGGACGCCTCGGGCGTCCATCTCGACACCCACGTCGCACTGGGTCACCGGCGGCTGTCCGTCATCGACCTGGAGCACGGCGCGCAGCCGATGGCCGCGCCGGAGCGCGCGCCGGGCGGCCGGCCGCGCGCGGTGGTCACCTACGGCGGGGAGATCTACAACTTCCGTGAGCTGCGCGCCGAACTCGCCCTGTCCGGGCACCGGTTCACCACCCGCAGCGACACCGAGGTCGCGCTGCGCGCCTACCTGGAGCACGGCGCGGACTTCGCGGAACGCCTCAACGGCATGTACGCGCTCGCCGTCTGGGACTCCGCCCGCGAGGAACTGCTGCTGGTCCGCGACCGGTTGGGCGTCAAGCCGCTGTACTACCACCCCACCGAGGACGGTGTGGTCTTCGGCTCGGAGCCCAAGGCGCTGCTCGCCCATCCGCAGGTGCGGGCGGCGGCGGGCCCGGAGGAGCTGTGCGACGCGCTGCTGTTCCTGCGTACTCCGGGCCGGGTGCCGTTCCGGGGGATGCGGGAGGTGAAGCCGGGACATCTGCTGCGGGTGAGCCGTGACGGGATCACCGAGGAGCGGTACTGGGCGCTGGAGGCCCGGCCGCACACCGACGATCTGCCTACCACCGTCGCCACCGTCCGCGAGCTGCTGGAGGACATCGTCCCCCGCCAGATGACCGCCGACGTCCCGCTGGTCTCGCTGCTCTCCGGCGGCCTCGACTCCAGTACGGTGACCGCGCTGGCCCAGCGCACCCGCGCGGCCGAGGGCGGCCGGCTCTCCACCTTCTCCGTCGACTTCACGGGACACACCGAGAACTTCCGGGCGGACGCCATCCGCCCCACCCCGGACGGGCCCTACGCCCTCGCCGTCGCCCGGCACGTCGGCAGTGACCACCACACCGTCGAACTCGACCGCTCCCGGCTGCTCGACCCGGACGTCCGCCGCGCCGTGCTGCGCGCCTGGGACCTGCCGTTCAACTTCGCGGACCTCGACGTCTCCCTGTACCTGCTGTTCGCGGCCGTACGGGAGCACGCGACGGTGGCGCTGTCCGGGGAGGGCGCCGACGAGGTCTTCGGCGGCTACCTGTGGTTCTCCGACCCCGAGGCGCGGCAGGCCGAGACGTTCCCGTGGCTGAAGCTCGGCGCGCACCGGGGGCTGGACCCGCGGTCGCTGTTCCACCCCTGGTTCGTCGACGGCATCGACCTCGCCGAGTACCAGGCCGACCTCTACCGCACCGCGCTCGCCGAGGTGCCCCGCCTCGACGGCGAGAGCGCCGGGGACCGCAGGACCCGCGAACTGTCCCACCTCACCCTGACCCGCTGGCTGCCCGTCCTGCTCGACAAGAAGGACCGGATGTCCATGGCCAGCGGGCTGGAGGGCCGGGTCCCGTTCTGCGACCACCGGCTCGTCGAGTACGTCTACAACGTCCCCTGGTCGATGAAGACCTTCGGCGGCCAGGAGAAGGCGCTGCTGCGGGAGGCCGCCGCCGATCTGCTGCCCGAGGAGGTCCTGCGGCGCAAGAAGGCCGCCTACCCCTCGCTCCAGGACCCCGCCTACGACCGGGCCCTGCTCACCGGGCTCACCGCCGCGGCGGGCGGCGACGGCGCGCCCCTCGGCCCGTACCTCGACGGCGACGCCGTCCGCCGGCTCACCGGCCGCACCGCCACCGGCAGCCTCTCCGAGTTCGAGCGGATTCTCGTGGAGTCCACCGTCCGCCTCGACGACTGGCTGCGCACCTACGAGGTCACTCTCGACGCCCCCGTCCCGTCCACCCCGAAGGGAACCCACTGATGCACGCCATCGAGGTCCGCCGCACCGGCGGCCCGGAGGTCCTGACCCCCGTCGAACTGCCCGACCCCACCCCGCGCGAGGGCACGATCCTCGTCGAACTCGCCGCGGCGGGCGTCAACTTCATCGACCTCTACCGCCGCGAGGGCCGCTATCCGCTGCCGCTGCCGTCCGTCCCGGGCGAGGAGGGCTCCGGCACCGTCCTCGCCGTCGGCCCCGGCGTCACCCGCTTCCGGCCCGGTGACCGCGTCGCCTGGACGACCGTGCCCGGCAGCTACGCCACCCGCGTCGTCGTCCCCGAGGACAAGGCGATCCTCGTGCCCGACGGGCTCGACCTGGTCACCGCGGGCGGCGCCCTCGTGCAGGGGATGACGGCCCACTATCTGGCGCACGACTCGTATCCGGCGCGCGAGGGCGAGACCGTGCTTGTCCACGCGGCGGCGGGCGGGGTGGGGCTGCTGCTCACCCAGATGCTCAAGCGGCGCGGTGTCCGCGTCATCGGCACCGTCTCCACCGAGGAGAAGGAGCGCATCGCCCGCGCCAACGGTGCCGACGAGGTCATCCGCTACACCGAAACCGCCGATCTGGCGGCCGATGTCCGGCTGCTGTCCGGCGGCGAGGGCGTCCACGCGGTCTACGACGGGGTCGGCGCGCCCACCTTCGACGCCAGTCTCGCCTCCCTGCGCACCCGCGGCACGCTGGTCCTCTTCGGCGGGGCGGGCGGGGCGGTGCCGCCCGTCGACGTGATGCGGCTGCTGTGGGGCGGTTCGCTGACCCTGACCCGGCCGTACCTGGAGCACTTCCGCGCCACCGTCGAGGAGTTCGAGCGGCGGGCGGGCGACGTCTTCGCCGGTCTGCTCGACGGCACCCTGCGCTTCGCGCTCGGCGGTACGTATCCGCTGGCCGAGGCCCACCGGGCGCACACGGATCTCGCCGCGCGCCGCACCACCGGAAAGCTCCTGCTCACCCCGTAGTCCCCGACCGAAGGAGGTCACCCATGGGCGACATCACCGGCGCGGGACTGCTCTCGCACTCCCCCGTCATCATGTTCCCCGAGGGCGCCCGCATCGAGGCGAACGGCGGCCGCGACTTCACCCTCGCCACCGGTCTGGCCCGGCTGGCGCGCGAGAAGTTCGCCACCGTCCCGCACGACGCGGTCGTGGTCCTCGACTCCCACTGGGCCACCACGACCGAGGCGGTCATCACCGCCCACGGGCGCCGCGCGGGCCTGTTCACCTCGGACGAGATGCCCGCCGCGATCAGCCGGCTGCCGTACGACCTGCCCGGCGACCCGGAACTGGCCCACGCCGTCGCCGATCTGGCCGGCCGCCGCTCGCTGTGGTTCACCGCCAACGACGACCCCTACCTCCCGATCCACTACGCCACCCTCAACCTCTGGTCCCACCTGGGCCGCCCCGGCACCCCCTGGCTCTCCGTCTCCGTCTGCCAGACCGCCACCACCGAGGACTTCCTCCGCCTCGGCGAAACCCTCGCCGAAGCGGTCTCCGGCCTCGGCCGCGAGATCCTCCTGCTCGCGTCCGGCGGCCTCTCCCACGCGTTCTGGCCGCTGCACGAGCTCCGTGCCCGGATGGCCGGCGACCCGGCGCACATCGTCACCCCGGAGGCGCGGGCGGCCGACGAGCAGCGCATCGACTGGCTGCGCTCCGGCCGGCACGACGAGGTCATCGCCACCATGCCGGACTACGACCGCTTCGCCCCCGAGGCCCGCTTCGGCCACTACCTGATGCTCGCCGGCGCCCTCGGCGGCCCCGCCTGCACCGCCCCCGCCGTCCCGTACAGCGGGTACGAGAACGGCATCGGGACGGGACAGGTGCACCTGTGGTTCGACCGGCCGGAGAGGGGGTGGACGGGCGGCGGGGCGGGGTGAGCCGTCCCTTCCTCAGCGCGCCCGCCCCGGCGGCCGCCCTTCCACGGGGTGGCGACCGGGGCGGGCCCCTGTGGTTCGTTCGACTTTTTCGATCGACTCAGTCGTTATCATGGCCCCATGGCACATGTCCCCGCGGCCGAGCGCCGCCCCCAACTGATCAAAGCGGCCATCGACCTCATGACCAGGGAGGGCGTCGCCGCCGGAAGCACCCGCGCCATCGCCGCGGAACTCGGCGTGGCGCAGGCGACGGTGCACTACACCTTCGGCACGAAGGAAGGGCTGTACCGCGCCGTCATGGAGCAGCTCACCCAGGACCTCGTCCGACAGGTCGAGGAGTCGGTCCCCGTGGACGCCGGTTTCGAGGAGACCATGGCCGCCATGGTCTCCGCCCTGTGGCGCACCGTCCACGAACAGCCCACCAGCCACCAGCTGCTCACCGAACTGACCCTCTTCGCACTGCGCACCCCGAGCCTGCACGAGACGGTGGAGAGCCACTACCGCGGAGTGACGGAGGTGACGGAGAAGCTGGTGACCGAGGCGGCCGAGCGCACCGGCCACCGGCTCGCCCAGCCCGCGTCGGTCATCGCCCGGTTCTTCCTGGCGAGCTTCGACGGGCTGAGCCTGCAACACCTCTCCCTGCCCGACGAGGAGTCCTCGCAGACCTGCCTCCAGGTCCTGGTCTCCACCATCGTGGCCCTGGCGGGCGGACGGCTGGAGCCCGTCCCCGTGCCCGCGGCCTGACGGGCCCCCTCATGCGACGGGCCACGGACGCGGAGTGCGTCCGTGGCCCGTGGTGTGTTCCGCCGGGTCAGCCGGCCCAGACGTCCTCCACGTAGAGACCGGACTCGACGAGGGCCGCCAGCCAGGCCGCGGCCTCCTCGGCCCCCGCGCCGGTGTTCGCGCGGTACGTCGTCATGAACGCCTCCCGCACCGCCGGGGCCATGCGGCGGCCGTCGCCGCAGACATGGACGCTGCCGCCGGCCTCCAGCACGGCCCAGACCTCGTCGCTCTCCCGGAGGATGCGGTCCTGGACGAAGCGGGCGCCGTCCTCGGGGGCGTGGGCGAAGGTGGGGCGCATGCTGACGGCCCCGGCCGCCTCGGCCCGTTCGAACTCCGCGCGGTGCAGATAGTCGACGTCCGGGTGGTCGCAGCCGAAGTAGCACAGCAGGGAGCCGCCGGTGCCGGTGTGCAGGCGGTCGAGGACGGCGCCGCGGAACGGCGCGAGGCCGGTGCCCGCGCTGACCAGGACGACCGGTACGGACGGGTCCTCGGGCAGCCGGAACGACTCGTTGCAGGGGAGCACCCGGGCCTGCACGGTGTCCCCGGCCCTCAGCGTCTGCACGTAGTGCGAGGCGACGCCGCGGAAGGCGCCCTCGCCGCCGCGATGGGGCGCGGCGAGCAGCGACACCATCAGGTCGACCTCGCGGGGCGCCGCCTCGGCGGAGGACGAGATCGAGTAGTGGCGCGGACGCAGGACCGGCAGCAGCTCCAGGAAGCGCTCGAAGGGCAGCTCGCAGGAGCGGTAGCGCTCCAGCAGGTCCAGGACGCTGCGACCTGCCATCTTCTCGGGAGCGGCCGCGAGTTCGGCCAGGGGCCGCTTCTCGGGCGGGCAGGCGGTGTGTTCGGCGAGCACACGGACCTGGTCCGGGGTGGCGGGGTCCTGGAGCTCCACGAAATCGGTGAGCAGCCGGCGCAGGGTCAGCGGGCGGTCGACGGGCAGGGCGCCGGAGCTGCGGCGGCGGGCGCGCAGCCGGACGGTGCGGTCGAGGTCGAGGGCGAAGCGGTCGGCGACGCGCCGGACGAGGGCGTCCGGGTTGCGGGGCAGGACGGCGAGGTGGTCACCGGTGCGGTAGGTGACGCCCTCGGGCAGCCGGAGGCGCAGGAAGCGCTTGGAGCGGCCCAAGGGGTGGGTGGTGTCGACGAGTTCGCGGGTGTCGAGCACCTCCATGGGCTGTACGCCGTGGCGGGCGGCGAGTTCACCGGTGACGGAGTCGGCCGCGTCCTCCAGGGTGTACAGGGCCTCGTCCTGGGGCTGGTTGCGGTTCTGGTCCCGGTTCCGGTCCCGGCCCTGGTTCCCGTCCGGCACGGTGTTCGCGGGGGCCCCGTAGCGCTCCAGGAGGGTGGTCCACAGGTCGGACGTCCAGCGGTCCACGGCCGCCGCGAAGTCGCCGGAGGCGTCGGCGGCGCCGCGCGCCAGCAGGGGGACGGCGCCGGCCGCCGCGAGGCGTTCGTCGATGAGGGTGGGAACACGCTGGTAGGTAGCGGCCCAGTTGCGGTCGCCGACGCCGAGCACCGCGTACGGGACGCCGTCGAGCGCGCCGGGCTCCAGCTCGTCCAGCCAGTCGACGAAGCGGGCGGCGTCGTCGGTGGGGCGGCCGTTGTAGGAGGCGGCGACGATCACCACCGGGTCCTTGGTACCTGCCAACTTGCCGACGTGGTCGTCGAGGGGCGCGACGGAGGCGGCGAAGCCGTTCTCCTCACCGTCCGCCACCAGGTCGCGGGCGAGGCCCGCGCAGGTCCCGAGGTTGGAGCCGTGCAGCAGGGTCAGGGCGGTACCGGTGGCGCGGCGGGGCGCGGGGCGGTCCTGGTGGGCGGGCGCCGCGGGCGTGGTGGCGGCGGGCGTACGGCGCTCCTCGCTGGTGCGCCGGGCGAGGGTGACGGTGAAGTCGCCGGGCTTGAGGGTGAGCGACTGCTTGATCTTCAGCTGGTAGTCGGCGTGGTCGATCAGCCGGTAGCGGTGCACCAGCAGGCCGAGCAGCAGCGTGGCCTCGTGCAGCGCGAACTGGCGGCCGATGCAGGCACGCTCCCCGTTGCCGAACGGCTTGAAGAGATGGACCGGGCGCCGCGCCTCCCGCTCGGGCGTGAACCGGTCGGGGTCGAACAGCTCGACGTTCTCGCCCCACGCGGGATCGCGGTGCAGGGCCGGGGTGAGCACCAGCAGGGTCTCTCCCTTACGGACCGGGTACCTGCCACCGAGGACGGTGTCCTCGACAGGTTCGAGGGCGAAGCCGGGCGCGGTGGGCCACAACCGCAGGCTCTCGTTGAGCACCTGCCGGACATACGCCAACTTGCCGACGTCGCCGTACTCGGGGTCGGGCATGTCCGTGTCGCCCCACAGGGCGTCCACCTCGGCCTGGGCGCGGGCCAGCACCTCGGGGTGCTTCATCAGGTAGTAGAGCGCGAAGGACAGCGCCCCGCTGGTGGTCTCGTGCCCGGCGATGAGGAACGTGATCACCTGGTGGCGGATGTTCACGTCGTCGAGCGGTTCGCCCGTCACCGCGTCCCGGGTGTGCAGCATCCGCCCCAGCAGGTCGTCGGTGCTCGTGTCACCGGACGCCCGGCGCTGCCGGATCACCTCGTCGACAAGGTCCGTCATCAACTGTGCGTCCTTGCGGAACCTGTCGGCCTGCTTCCAGCGGAACACCTCGGTGCCGGGGACGGACTCCCCCTTGGCCTGGGTGAACTCCAGCGCCCGGGACATCGCGCCGACGAAGGGATGCGGCGCGTCGTCCCGCTCGAACGAGGCGAAATCGCGGCCGAAGCCGCACAGGCCGATCGTGTCGAACGTCAGCCGCGTCATGTCCGCGGGGACGTCCAGGGGGTGGTTCCCGGCGGCGCGGTCCCACTTGGCGAGGAGGGAGCGGGCGACGCGGAGCATGGTCGCGTGGTAGCCGCGCATCGCGCCCAGCGAGAACGCGGGCATCAGGATGTCGTGCGCCTTGCGCCAGTTCGCCTCGTGGTGGAAGGCGGTGAAGAGGCCGTCCCCGGCGATCTGCCGGATCTCGACGAGGTCGGGCGTGACGTTCTTGCGGAAGCGCGTCTCGTCCGCCAGCTCGGCCACCAGATCCAGCCCGGCGACCACCACCGTCTCGACCCCGAAGACCCGGATCCGGAAGACCGGCCCCAGCTCCTTGGCCTCCTTCATCAGATGCAGCAGCCCATCGGCACCACGGGGGATGCCCAGGGCATGACCGACCAGCGGCAGCGCCGGGCGCTCAGGAATCGTCTCGACCGGGGACAGGGCCACGTTGCTCATGAGCGTGCCTTTCGTTCCGCACTCGCCGTCGGTTGCGCTTCACCTTACAGGCGACTTTGTCGAGTGAACATGTCGGGCGATTGTGTTACTTGACACGGTCGGGCGGGAGAACCGGAGGGGGTGGTATGGCGTCCGGGGGCGGGGGCTTGTGTGTCTCTGTCGTCGCTCTGTGGTCCTTGTGGGAGGGGTGGGGGCGGGGTGGTGGCCGCTTGTCCGCCGTCGGCGTGTCCGGGGGCGAGTCGGCTGCGCGTACCGTGCGACGGACGGGGCCGCCCGGACGACGATCATGACCACGCCCCCCATCTGCAAGGATGAGTCCATGATCGAGACGGCCGAACGCCGCGCCCTGGTGCTCGTCGCCGAGGACGACCCGGGCGTGCGCAGCACACTGGACCAACTGCTGCGCTTCGAGGGCTACCAGGTGCTCCTGGCGCCCGACGGGCTCCACGCGCTCGACCTCCTCAGCCAGCACCGCCCGGACCTCGCGGTGGTGGACGTGGTCATGCCCGGCATGGACGGCCTCGCCCTGTGCCGTACGCTGCGCCGCCGCGGTGACCGGCTGCCCGTCCTGGTCCTCACCGCCCGCCACCAGATCGGCGACCGCGTCGCGGGCCTGGACGCGGGCGCCGACGACTACCTCGCCAAACCGTTCGCCACCGAGGAACTCCTCGCCCGCATCCGCGCGCTGCTGCGCCGCGCCGCACCCCCCGAGACCGCCGCCCTCCTGACCGTCGGCGACCTCACCCTGGACCCCGCCACCCGCCGGGCCCACCGCGGCACACACCCCCTGGACCTGACCAAGACCGAGTTCGACGTCCTGGAACTGCTGATGTGCAACGAGGGCGCGGTCCTCACCCGCGCCCAGCTCTACGAACGCATCTGGGGCTACGACTTCGACACCACGTCCCGCTCCCTGGACGTCTACATCGGCTATCTCCGCCGCAAGACCGAACAGCACGGCGCGCCCCGGCTGATCCACACCGTGCGCAACGTCGGTTTCGTCATCCGTCCGTCATGATGCTCCGCACCAAGATCGCAGCGGTCGTCTTCGCGGCCGCGGCGCTCGCCATCGCCTTCATCGCCGCCGTCTCCTACCGCAATGTCGGCAACCTCCTCGCCGACGAGCTCGACCGCGGCCTCGACGACCGCGCCGAGACGGTCATCGCCGTCCTCACCGCCTCCCGCACCCCGCCCGCACGCCCGGACATGACCGAACAGGTTCTGCCCGCCCGGGGCCCCGTACGCCTGCTCTCCCCCGGTCACACCCCGCTACCGGTCTCCGCCGCCGCCCGCCAAGTTGCCCGGACGGGCACGGGCACGAGCCGCGAGGACGTCACCGTCGACGGCACCGAGTACGGCGTCCTCACCAGGGCGCTGCCCGGAGGCGGAGCGGTCATGATCGGCCAGAGCTACGAGTACGCCGAGCGCCTCGACCACGCGTTCCTCTGGCGCATCTCCTGGACCACCGTGCTCGCCTCCGGCGTGTCCGCCCTGGTCAGCTGGCTCGCCCTGCGCCGCATCCTGCGCCCCGTCCGCCGCCTGGCCCAGGCCACCGGACGCATCACCACCACCCAGGACCTCTCGACCCCGCTGCCGCCCGCCGGCTCCGACGAGGTCGGCCAGCTCACCCGCAGCTTCGAGGCCATGCTCACCGCGCTGCGCCGCTCCCGCGCCCAGCAGCAGCAACTCGTCCAGGACGCCAGCCACGAACTGCGCACCCCGCTCACCTCGGTCCGCGGCAGCGCCGAACTGCTGCAACGCGCCCGCGGCGGACTCGCCCCCGAGGACGAGGAGCAGATCCTCGCCACCCTCGTCACCGGGACCATCGCCCTCGACGACCTGGTCCGCGAACTCGTCGACCTGGCCACCGACCGCTACACCGCCGAGGCCCCCACCGTCGTCGACCTCCCGACCACCGCCGAGGACTCCGCCCACCGCTACCGCCAACTCACCGGCCGCACCATCACCCTCACCACCACCCACCCCCTCCCGGTGTTCGCCCGCCCCCGCGCTCTCCAACGCTGCATCGACAACCTCCTGAGCAACGCCGCGAAATTCAGCCCCGCCCCCACCCCCATCACCCTCCACATCAACGGCACCCGCCTCTCCGTCCGCGACCAGGGCCCCGGCATCGCCCCCGCCGACCAACACGCCGTCTTCGCCCGCTTCCACCGCGGCCCCCACACCCAGACCACCCCCGGCTCCGGCCTCGGCCTCGCCATCGTCCACGACCTCATCACCACCGACCACGGCACCGTCTTCGCCACCACGGCCCCGGAAGGCGGCGCGGAGGTCGGCTTCGAGCTGCCGGCGCATGGGAGTGGGGGTGAGGGGTGAGGGGTGGGCCGACGGGCTCCGTCGCGCCTCGTTGAGGGTTTTAGTTCTCTCCTTCGCTTCCAAGACCACCAGGACTTTCACCAAGAAGGCGACGAACCTTCCCGACCACCTCAAGCGGGCACGCAAATCCCTCAAATCGGCCGGTAACGAACTCACCAAGCGGAGCGACGCCCTGCACGACATGAAGGCGAAGGCGAACCACTACGAGGCGGACGTCACCCCGAGGCGCAACGCCCGAACCGGCCCGCCGTCGCGACTTCGGAAGGCGGCGGCTCCGTCCCCTGTCACGGGGCGGCCGATCGTTCCCGTCCCTCACCTGCACGGCGCCGACGATGTCGTACCGCGCGGAGGTCCGACCAGAGCCCCCGAGGGGAGGCAGCGCGTCGACCATCAACCACACCGTCGGGGCGGGTGTCGATCGCGTGTCACCGGGCACCGGTGCGGCACCCAACCCCATCGACGCGAGAGAGGTACGTCATGACGGCGACCAAGCTGCTGCGCGGGAAGAACTGGCACGACGGAATCGAGCAGGTGCATGTCGGCGACAGGATCAAGGTCGACTCACCGACACTGGTCGACGCCGACGGCAAGCCCGTGGCGGGCGAGACCCTGGAGATCGAACTCGACAACGATCTTGCGAAGTTCGACGACGACTCCCACAGATATCTCGACACCACGAACGCCCAGGGCCAGGTACCCATGCACGACATCGAGGTCGTTGGCACCCACGAGACCAACGCCCCCCACCGCGGCGGATTCGACCTCATGGGAATGGCACTCGTGAAACCGCCGGTCGATGGCGTCACGGACTCGTTCCACATCGACTCCTCGAAGACCTGAACCCCTCAGACGGCACCCGTGGCACAACACCGACCACGGGGCCGCCAAGGAACGCCCATCCCGCACGCAACGCGCGCGGGTCCGATCGTGCCTTCGGTCCCGTACGACCGGAGGCACCGCGATGACCACGGAAAACTCCCGCGCACCCCAGGCAGATCCGTACAACTGGTTCCGGCGGGCCGGGACATTCTCGATGCCTTCTGGCTCACCATCGCCCCGTACCGGCAGCACGTGCGCGGCGATCAGTCAGCACCTCAGCCCATGAAGACGCCGCAAGCACGAGTCGGGCCATGATGCCGCCGCCACGCCGACGCGCACTCCTGTCGCCTGCCGGAAGCAGATCTCCCACCGCGCCTGCCGCATCCCACCAGCCACGACAAGCATTCACCCCCCTTACCCACGAAAGACCCAAAACGGACTTACAGCTCTCCCTGAGAGCGTCGAGCCTGCCTTCACTCCTGAAAACGACAGGAGAAAGCCAGGTCAGCGCCGTGGCGCACCCCTGACTGCACGGCGACCCGCACCGCACGGCACCCCATCCGCTACGCTGTCCCTGGTCAGAAGCTGATCAGCCCGTACGCCTGCAGCACAGGACAGCTGACCGCACCTGACCAGCGGGCTTGCCGACCTCGCCAAAGAACCACTACTCGGGTCTTTGACAAGGTTTTCTGCAGGCCCCCGCCTCCGTAGCTCAGGGGATAGAGCACCGCTCTCCTAAAGCGGGTGTCGCAGGTTCGAATCCTGCCGGGGGCACATGGGAAAGGGGCACCTACGGATCTCCGTAGGTGCCCTTTGACATCCAGGTCTGACATCAACGCGGGCGGTCACTGGCGACCGGTGCGCCTCTTCCTCAGCAGCCGGTCCATGTGGCTCATGGCCTCGCGCTGGGTGTCCTGCACGACGTGCGTGTAGACGTCCATGGTGATGCTGATCTGCGAGTGCCCAAGGATCTCCATCACCACGCGGGGCGCGACTCCAGCCGCTGTGAGGAGCGTGGCGGTGCCGTGCCGGGCGTCGTGCAGCCGGATGACGCGGAGGTCGGCGGAATCGGCGACGCGGGTGAAGGAGCGGTAGACGTTCCGCGGCTCGACGGGGCGGCCGGTGCGAGTCGTGAAGACGTAGCCGGACTCCTGCCACTTCTCCCCCGCCTTGGCTCGTACGTTCGCCTGCCGCATCCGGTGCCAGCGAAGCGGGGCGATGCACATCGCGGGCCGCGGTACGGCGCGCCGGCGACGGCTCTTCGGATCGTCGTCGTACAAGACACCACGGCGGCGCTGAGTCTGCTGGCGGACATAGAGAACGCGCCCGTCGAGATCGATGTCCGCCCAACGGAGACCAACGATCTCTCCCCGGCGAAGGCCCATCGCGATGGCCAGCACGAAGGCCGCGTAGAGCGGATCAGTGCGGGCCGCGGCAAGGAAGTCCAGCGTCTCGTCCAGCGTCCAGGGCTTCAGCTCCCGTGAGTTGGTGCGGGGTGGCTCGACGAGCTTCGCAACGTTGCGCGCGATCAGCTCCTCACGGCAGGCCGAAGACAGCGCCGAGCGCAGAACTCGGTGCGATTCCTTGGCCGTTGCCGCCGTGGTCTGCTTCTCCAGGCGGACGAGGAAGCGGCGGACATCGGCGACGCCGAGGGATTCGAGCCGCTTCGCGCCGAGCATGGGCACGAGGTAGAGCCGGACATGCGTCTCGTACTTGTCGTACGTGCTGAGCTTGCGCCGAGGCTTGATGACGTTGTCGAGCCAGTACGGCAGCCATTCGGCGAGCTTGGCCGACCGGGTGGGCACGGGCACGCCCTGGTCCACCTTGTCGAGGAGTTCGCGACGCTTGGTGTCGCATTCGGTCCAGGTCTTGCCGTAGGCGTACTTGCGGGCGCGGGTGCCGTCGGGCTGGAGGACGTAGACGGCGGCTTGGTAACGGCCGTCCTTGCGCTTGGTGATGGTGCCAACCCCGTTGGGGTTTCGCTTGCGTTGTGGAGGCATCAGGCGGCCTCCTCGATGCGGTCGCGGATGTAGTCGGCCAGGGCGTTTTCGGGGATGCGGCGGGATCGGCCTTCGGTGATCGAGGTGAGGCGCTTGGAGCGGATGAGGTCGTAGATCTTGGAGCGTCCGTACTTCAGCCGTGCCATGACCTCCGGCACGGTCAGCAGTTGTCCCGTGGCGGTGGTCATGGCCGGTTGTCTCCTTCGAGGTTGAGCCCCTCATGGGCTTCACGGGCAGGCTCACGGTCGGGGTGGATCGTGGTGGCGAGCCAGGACTCACCGGGGGTGAGACCGGTGCCGGCGAAGGTCCAGTGGGAGAGGACGAGGGTGGTTTCGGTGGTGGCGGTGGGGGTCGGCTCCGGGGGGTTGGGCTGGGCCTGGAGGCGTTGCCATTCGGCGCGGGCGGTGCGGAGGGCGCCGAGGGTGGTCGAGTAGTGGCGGGTCTTGGTGGAGAAGTGGCCGCGGAAGCCGAGCATGTGGGCCCAGGCGCGTAGGCGGAGGTCTTCGAGGTCGCGGCGTCCGCCGAGGGTCCAGGCGGTGCGGATCATGCGGCGGGCGTGGTCGTTGATGTCGAGTTGGGCGAGTTCGGCGAGGAACTTGAGCGGGCGGTCGAGGGTGCCGGTGGCTGTCTCGGCGCCCTTGGTGGCGTACTTGGCGATGTAGGCGGCGACCGCGCGTTCGGTGAGCTCGGTGCCGCCGTCGAGGTCGGCGGAGCGGATCGGGCGGATGTCGAGTTGCTTGCCAAAGGTGAAGGTGTGGGTTCTGCCGTCGACGGTTGGGCCGGGCACGGTGGTCTTGGTGGTGGCGGCCTGGATGGCGTCGGTCAGGAGGTCGGTCGTGGCCCAGGTCGGCGGTGGGGTGTTGCTGCCGGCGGGGCCGTCGAGGCGGATGACGGCGTGGAAGTGGACCGCGCCGCGTTTTTGGTACTCGGGGACCTTGGCGAAGGAGACGCGGGCGTGGTGGCGGAAGGCCCGTTGGGTGAGGCCGGCTCGCTTGGCGATCTCTCGGCGGAGGTAGATGGAGAAGCGCCGCCACAGGGCGCCGGCGTGGGCGTTCCACAGCACCGCTGACTCGTAGTCGTACGTCTCGGGGTTGAGCGCGGTGCCCAGCGCGGGGGCGTCGTCGAGGTGGCGGGTGCCGCAACGGCAGGGGCGGGCCGTTCCGCCCTTTCCCGTAGGGCGGTTGTGGACGGGGCCGAAGGACGGGGCGGTGAAGGTGGCGAAGACGCGGGGGTGGGTGCCGACTTGTTCGGGGGTGCCTTTGCCGCCGCGGAGGCCGGCGGTGATCAGTTGGTAGGTGTCGCGGCGGTAGGTCTCGGCGCAGGCCGCGCACCGGGTGGTGCGGCGGTTGTTGCAGCGGACGAGCAGGTGGCCGGCAGGGAAGTCGGTGGCGTGCAGCTCGGAGAGGATCTGGCCGGTGGTGGGGTGGATCTCGGTGCGGTGGCCGTCGAGGCGGATGGGTTGGCCGCACCCGCCCAGGCCCCGAAGTTGCCGGAGCAGGGCGGGCATGGTGCCCAGTGAGGCCAGCGCGGCCAGGTGCGTGATCGGCGGCGTGGTGCGGGCGGGCATCGGGTGATTTCTCCTTGGTTGGCTAGTCGTCTAGATGTGTGTGCCGTTGACGATGTGGACTCCGGTGCGGGTGCCGGACTCCACGGCGGGGGCGAGGAAGGTGTGGGCGAGCCAGAAGCCGAAGAGGGCGATGGCGACGGCCGCCCACATGCGGATGCCGAGGAACTTGATCGTGGCCCAGGCGACGACGCCGAGGACGAGGACCAGGGGCAGGGTGACGGTCACGGGCGGGCCTTTCAGCGGACGGGGCAACGGTGGGTGCGGGCCGCCAGCTCGGCGGCGGCACGGCTGTCGTAGTCGGCGGAGAAGCCGCAGCGCGGGGCGGTGCACGCGGCGGTGTGCTTCTCCCGGCCCCGCATGTCGTAGGCGGTCCCGACCTGGACGGGGCCGATGCGGGCGACGTTGCGGAAGCGGCGGTTGGCGACCATCAGCGCTCCTCCGGCTTACGGACGAAGTCGTCGGCGTGCTCGGTGAGCCACCGCGCGATCTCTTGGCTCTCGTCCGGATCGGCGGCGAGGATGACGGGCTCGGCGGTGGCCATGGCCTCAACGAAGCGGCCGGCACGGGTGAGTTCGGCGGCGCGTTGTAAGGCGTGCAGGGTGGACGGGCGCATGGGGCGTTCTCCTGTCACAGTCGGGCGGCGACGGCTTCGGCGAGCTGGGCGGGGATGCCGAGGCGGGCGCGCAGGGTCGTGGTGTCGATGGGGGCGCCGGTACGGGCGCGGTGGTCTACGGCGACCTGGCGGGCGTGGTCGACCAAGGCGGCCGGGACGGATGGGACGGGCGAGGCCGAGGGCGCAGGGCTGGGCGGCGTGACCGGCTTGGCGGGCGGCGGTACGGGGGCGGAGGCATTGAACCCTTCCGGTTTCCGCTCGGGTGCCTTCCCAGCCGTTGTCTGCTGTGGGGTGGAGTGCGCGAGCAGTGATCCGCCGAGGAAGGCGACCGCGGGCCAGCCGGCGACGAGGATGCGGAGCCAGGCCGGGACGGCGTGCACATCACTATGACATAGAGACAGCTACTCGTCTATACATGTTGGCTGTCTCGTGTGTACGAGTCGACGGAGGGGAGGGCGGAAGCGCATCGCGTTCCATCCGCCCCGTCATCAGGTGGCGGGGAGTTGGTAGTTCAGGACGTAGGCATCAGCGGCCATCACCGTGTCGCAGACCTCAACCGCACGCCCTTCGCTGTCGTGCGCGGTGCGGATCAGGTGGACCACCGGCACTCCGGAGGCCAGGCGCAGCGTCTTGACCTCCTGGGGCGAGGGCATCCGGGCCCGGATCTCCTCGTCGAAGTGGTCCAGACGGTGCCCCAGCTCTTCCAGCCGGGCGTAGATGCCGCCGGGGCCGGGATTCGGCTCGGCGATCGGAGTGCCGATCGCCAGGTCCAGCGGGATGTACGAGGTGGCGAACTCCACCGGCCGGCTGTCGAGCAGGTAGCGGCGGCGACGAGCCAGCACGCGGCGCGGCCCACCCAGGCGCGTGGCGATGTCCTGTGAGGGGCGCTCCTCCTTCACCTCCAGGCTGTCCACCTCCGGCCGGCTGCCCGCGGCTTCGGCCTCCACGGTGAACGCGGACTTGCCCTGCTCCCGATGCCGCCGGGCGAAGCGGTCCGAGGCCAGTCGCCGGACCGGCGGACGCGGCCGGACGAAGACGCCCTTGCCGTGCTCCGAGACCACCAGGCCCTCACCCTGGAGGACGGACAACGAGTTGCGGACGGTCATCCGCGATACGCCGTAGTGCTCGACCAGCTCAGTCTCGGACGGGAGCTTGTCGCCCTCCTTGAACCGGCCCTTGTCGATCGCCTCACGGAGCTGATCGGCGATCTGCCGGAACACCGCACGGTCACTGGTGGGGTCCAGGGCGCCGAGCAGGGAAGTTCCCTGAGCGGGCATTTTGACTCCTTTAGGTATCTAGACGAGCGGCTGACACTTATTGCTACGGTGGGAAGCCTAGCCAGCCGAAGGGGATGGAAGTTCCGTGAGCGCCGAGCGTCCGCACTCCGTGAGCGTCGCCGGAGTCATCGTTGACGACCGGGGCCGGGCCCTGCTCATCCAGCGCCGGGACAACGGCCAGTGGGAACCGCCTGGCGGCGTGCTCGAACCAGGCGAGACCATCCCCGAAGCGCTCCAGCGCGAAGTCCTCGAAGAGACCGGCATCAAGATCGGCCTTCCGGCGACCCTGACCGGCATCTACAAGAACATGACCGGCTTGATCGTCTCGATGGTCTTCCGCTGCGAGGCGACCGACGGCACCCCCACGACCGGCGAGGAAACCCGCGCTCTGCGCTGGGTAACCCGCGAGGAAGTCGCGGAACTCGCCGACGAGGCGTACGCGATCCGCGTCCTGGACGCCCTTGACGCGACTTCGCCACCCGCCGTGCGGGCGCACGACGGCGTGAAACTCATCTAGCTCGAACCCACTACCCATAGCGGCCCATCAGCGCAAAGGAACTTGTATGCACGAGTATACGAGCAGTCGCCTAGTTGTTGGAGGCGAACGCCCAACTTCGCTGGAGGAAGGTGTCGGTGTCGGCGGCGGATGGACGCTGCGCGACATTGCCCGCGATCAAGCGGTCGGTGCTGCTGCCGGCTACCGGTGCGAAGCCGTTGCCCACTCATTCCCTGAAGGCGGTTCCGTTCTGCTCGGCTCAGGCTCGGTGACCACTCCACGCCTGGCACTGCGGTGGCTCCGCAGCCGAGCCATCGACATCGCGGACCAGCTCGACGCCGCAGCGGCCCGACCGATCCGCCAGTGGCTCAGTGATCACGCCGCCCACGAGTACGCACTCTTCACCCGCAGTCATGCCCGCCCTTCGCCCCGGTTACTGGTGCGAGTGCTGGACCCAGAGCCCGGCGACCGGTGAGGCCCCCGTCCTCCTCGCCTCCTGCCAGGCCGACAACGCCGTCCAAGCCGTCCGCTGGATCCGCGTCGCACTCCGCACCATCAGCTCAGCCCTCGAACCCGAGGCGGCAGCATGCGCCCAGAGTTGGCTGGCTGGTGGTTACGTGGCCGCCATCGAGGCCCTGGCGTACACCACGCCCTACGAGATCACCGTCAGCCACCGCGACACCCACATCGAGTGGACCGCCCGGCCCGTGCTCTTCGTCGGCCTGGCCCACCGCGAGGCGACCGAACTCCCAGCTTGCGCCGAGAAGTTCACACCACGCCCGAAAGCCCCCACGCCCTACTGAGTAACAACCTTCTCTACGGGTTCAAGGCGGCTCGCTCCGCTCACCGCGCGTGGCCCGGCCCCCGGCCGGGCCTGCGCTCCTGTCTCCGCCCCGCTCCAGCCCGGCCGGCACCCGTCCCGCGCGCACAGCAATCAGCCGCTTGATGCCAGAGAAGGGGTACGTCGTGGCTGGGGTGGTCGGCTCCACGGCTTTAGGCGGCCACTTTGGGGCGAGCCTCTAAGATCATGGCCCCAACGTCGTGCTTTACCGGGCAGTCCGCAGACTGCCCGACGCGCCATCAGCTTACGGGGCCATGATCACTCGCCCCAAAGCAGCTCCAGCCCAAAGTCGCTCCGCGGACCGCACTACTCAACCCTCCGATCGATACCGTGAATTCGCTTTAGAAGCGGATATCACCGGAGTGCAGTCGATTACATAGCAATCGATCGACGGAAGGCTCGGGTCGGAATCAAAAACCCCCCGAACGAGATTCCACACTTCCTCCTTTGTGCGGGAATGACACATCACGATGTAAGTGCCACGCTCCGCACCAGCAGATTCCATATAGTTCGGCAGTTGAACGGCGAGTCCGTGCCGGATCTCACTTAGCTTCTCATCCTTCTTAAACTCGATAATATTGACCGAGTCGTTGAGCCTGACCGTGAAATCCGTAGGTCCGGACCCGTGATCCGCATTCGGATCCATATGGATGCCGAGGGCCCCGAAAGGGAGCTTCGAAAAGAGCCGGAAAATTCCCTGATGCTGGGTTTCATGGAGAGGCTGGCCGTCGCGCCCGTACAAGAGCTTCCAGGCTCCCTGTCGCCCAACAGCCGCGGCGAATTGCTCGACAGTCTGTTCAATTGTCGTAGCAAGCAGCTCGACATCCGGAGCATCAAACTTTAGTCGGATAAAATCCGATGCCCAGGGATCGCCACCGGCCAGCCTGTACAAGTCCCTTACCGGGGTGAGATCAATATGGCGCGTAGTGCCAAAAACAGGCTCCCGGTAGCCCGCTGCGACTATGTCAAACTTGTCACCAGAAATGAGCCGGCCAATCACAAACGAGGCATCATCGGCTCCGGACATGTTTACCGATGCAGTACTTGTTATTCTGCACTCATGCCGCACAACGGCGGTTATAGTCGCGCCGCCCCTTAGTTTGATCTTAGCCAAATCCGAATTGGCGTCCCGCGATGAATAGAAGGTGGTCCCCGAATGGGTGAACCAGTCACCTATCTCAATCTCAGATTCCGTCACCTCTGCAAGCCCGAGTGCACGAATCAGGTCAGAAACCGTGTTGCCGACAAGAGCGCTTCTGCGAAACTGCTTAAGGTCGTAATTCTCCGCAGTGGACCAGATTTTCTCAAATGCTGCGCCGCTTATCGGCTTGAGTAAATTGCGGAGAATATTAGGTCTGGCATAGTATGCCTGAATTGAGAGATTTGGGTCATCTTTCGCTGGAATCTCATTCCAGGCCATTCGTCCCCTTAGGTTGGGCAACAGGAGCTCTTTGTTGCAATATTAGTTGCGTCGAGCTCGGTTTAGTGAGCTGTTTGATACGCGGGGATTACTAACTCGTTCGCTCATGTTGCCCGCGGGGAGCGCGGGTCCGTGCCAGAACCGTGCCAGGTCTGAAAGGGAAGCCACGGGAGGGCGCGGACGGCGAGCCCTCGGCGTCGAGGGTCCGTCAGGACAGCTCCCCCTCGGCGGGTCAGAAGTCCATTTAGTTCTAGACCACCTGGTCCTCCCAGGCTTAGTTTGGGCCCTGGTGCCGTGGTCACCGGTCGGCCGTCGCGAGTTGCTCCGGTCGGCACCCAGCAAACGTGGCTGAGGCCGGCTTGGGTACAGCGAGGCATACGCGCGCCTCATCGTTCGGCGTGCCCACCGTCGTGGCTGACTGTCGTCGGCTGAGGGACGAGCGGGCCCCGGATCGGCTCAGGAGTGATGGTCAGGCCAGCGGTATGGACGCCTACGGAGGCCCGTTGCTGTACAGCAACGCAGTGCAGCAACCCAGCAACCGCCGGCCTTCATACCCCTCCCGGTGGTGTGTACGACCTCGAATGACCGATCTCTGTAGAGTTACGGATCGGAAGGCCTCTGACATCCACGGCTGACATCAACGACGCCGGACGGAGGCGTTCACCAGCGGCTCTGTCCGGCCATCGCATCAGTCGACGGCAGCAGCCGGAGCAGGCCCGGATCGAACTCCTAAAGCGGGTGTCGCAGGTTCGAATCCTGCCGGGGGCACCACGTTTGTGGCCTGGGGTTTCTTCCCCGGGACGGGTTTGGTCGGCCTCGGACTCCTTGTCCGGGGCCGTTTTGCGTGCGCGGGTGGGCCACGTCCCGATCTTCGGCGTTTCCCGGCGCGGGCTCCGACTGGGCACCTCCGGCCCCCTTGGCATCGTCATCGCGCTTCCCACTGCCCCGTCGCGTCGGATCCGGGAGGGGCGGCTCTGGAGGGCCCGCGGGTGGCGTCGGCCCGCCTGGGAGACGGCGTCGCCGGCATGTACCGGCACGCCGGGGCAGAGATTTCGTTGGATTCGGGGGATTCGAGGGATCTAGCTTTGGCGTATGGGCCATGCGAAGACCTCGTACGTTTGCTTGTCCTGCAGGGCCTCGTACAAGAGGTTCTTTCCTGGGGAGTACGACCGTGAACGGGTCTGCCCGCGTTGTACCGAGCCGATGATCCATGTGGGGTCCGCCTTCGCGGCGCCCAAGAAGAGGGATGTCGCGGGGTGGCGGGTGCTCTCGGTGGTGTTGCACGCCGGTGTTCGTTTTCGCATGGGTTGCAGCGATGGCCCAGGGTTTCGTCCCCGCACGCTCAGGGAGGTGCGAGAGCGGATGGCCTACGCCCGGGTCAGTGGAGAGCCGTTCGCCGAGGCGTTGATGCGGTGCGAGTTGCCCTGAGGGGCGAATGGGGTTCCCCCTGCTTTTCGGGTGTGATGCATGTGGCGCGTGGGGTGCGTCACAGGGCGGGGTGGTGGGATTCCTCGGTGGTGGCGTCGGCGGGCGCGTGCGGGGGCGGTGGAGTTATCCACAGGGGCCGCGGGAGGGGGTGGGTTGCTCGTACGCTTCTGGAATGGCTCAGGCGGACGTGGAAGTGGTCGTGGACATGGATGTGGAAGGCGTGCCGGAGGCGGGCGAGGCGGTGCAGGTGCTGCGCCGGGTGTTCGGGTACGACGCGTTCCGCGGCAGTCAGCAGGAGATCATCGAGCACGTCATAGGGGGCGGCGACGCCGTCGTCCTGATGCCGACGGGTGGCGGGAAGTCGCTGTGCTACCAGATTCCGTCGCTGGTGCGGAGCGGGGTCGGGGTGGTGATCTCGCCCCTGATCGCGTTGATGCAGGACCAGGTGGACGCGCTGCGGGCGCTCGGGGTGCGGGCCGGGTTCCTCAATTCCACGCAGGACATGGAGGAGCGGCGGCTGGTGGAGGCCGAGTTCCTCGCCGGGGAGCTCGACCTGCTGTACCTGGCGCCGGAGCGGCTGCGGGTCGAGCAGACGGTGAGCCTGCTGGACCGGGGCAAGGTGTCGCTCTTCGCGATCGACGAGGCGCACTGTGTCGCCCAGTGGGGCCACGACTTCCGGCCCGATTATCTGGCGCTGTCGATGCTGCACGAGCGGTGGCCCGACGTACCGCGGATCGCACTGACCGCGACGGCCACGGAGGCCACGCACACCGAGATCACCTCCCGGCTGCGGATGGAGAACGCCCGGCACTTCGTGGCGAGCTTCGACCGGCCCAACATCCAGTACCGGATCGCGGCGAAGAACGAACCGAAGCGGCAGCTGCTGGACCTGCTGCGCGGCGAGCACGCCGGTGATGCCGGGATCGTGTACTGCCTGTCGCGGGCGTCCGTCGAGAAGACGGCGCAGTTCCTGGTGCAGAACGGGATCGACGCCGTGCCGTACCACGCGGGTCTGGACCCCCGCACCCGCGCCGCGCACCAGTCGCGCTTCCTGCGCGAGGACGGTCTGGTCGTGGTCGCCACCATCGCGTTCGGCATGGGGATCGACAAGCCGGACGTACGGTTCGTGGCGCATCTGGATCTGCCGAAGTCCGTGGAGGGCTACTACCAGGAGACCGGACGCGCCGGGCGTGACGGTCAGCCGTCGACGGCCTGGCTGGCGTACGGGCTCCAGGACGTGGTGCAGCAGCGGAAGATGATCGACGGGTCGGAGGGCGACGACGCCCACCGGCGGCGTCTTTCCGCGCATCTGGACGCGATGCTCGCGCTGTGCGAGACGGTGGAGTGCCGACGGGTGCGGCTGCTGGCGTACTTCGGGCAGGAGAGCGGCCCGTGCGGCAACTGTGACACCTGCCTCGCGCCGCCGCAGACCTGGGACGGGACGGTGCCGGCGCAGAAGCTGCTGTCGACGGTGGTGCGTCTCCAGCGTGAGCGGGGGCAGAAGTTCGGGGCCGGACAGATCATCGACATCCTGATGGGCCGCAAGACCGCCAAGGTCGTCCAGTTCGACCATGACGCGTTGAGCGTCTTCGGGATCGGCGAGGACCTGCGGGAGGCCGAATGGCGCGGTGTGGTGCGGCAGTTGCTGGCACAGGGACTGCTCGCCGTCGAGGGTGACTACGGCACGCTGGTGCTGACCGGGACGAGCGGCGAGGTGCTGCGCGGGGCGCGCGAGGTGCTGATGCGACGCGAGCCGGAGAAGGCGCAGCGGGCCGCCAAGGCGAAGGCGAAGACGCGGAAGGCCCCGGTGGATCTTCCGGAGGAGGCGCTGCCGGTCTTCGAGGTGCTGCGGGCCTGGCGTGGCCGTACGGCCAAGGAGCAGGGTGTACCCGCCTATGTGATCTTCCACGACGCGACACTGCGGGAGATCGCCGTCGCCCGGCCGACCGGCATCGCCGAACTCGGCACGATCAACGGGGTGGGCGAGAACAAGCTCGCGAAGTACGGGCAGCAGATCTTGGATGTGTTGGCGGGGGAAGGGGACGGGGCGGCTGCGGGGGGCGGTGGTTCCTTTGAGGTGCCTGGGGCTACTGAAGCAGGAGGCTCGGGGAGCGCTCATGGTGCTGAAGGTGGCCGTGGTGTGGGGAATGACCGTGGCGTGAGTGGTTCGGGTGCCGCCGGGGGTGCTGGGAGCGCCAGTGGTGCGGGTGCCGGTCGGGCCGGTGGTACGGGAGCGGCTAGTAGGGCCGCCGGTGCTGGTGGTGCGGGCAGTGCGGGCGCGGTAGCCGGTGCGGGCTCAGTGGCCGGTGCGGGCGCGGTGGCCGGCGTCGCCGTGGCCGGTGCCACCGTGGCAACCGATGCCGGCGCTGCCGCGAGCGCTGCGGGTGGGTCGTTGTTCGCGGATCTGCCTCCTGAGGCATGGGATGTTCCGGAGCCGGAGGAGGAGATCGATTGGTGAGGGGCGTATGCGGGTAGGGACGCGAAGGAGCGTGGACGGTCCCTCCCGGGCGTCGGTGGAGTAGAGCCCTCAGTGGCAAACCCATCCCGGACGGCCGGTCTCCCCGGGCGCCGGTGGGGTGGTGCGGCCCCGAGGACTGTTACATGACGCATGGGCAGGCTGTTACATGACGTATGGGTTCTCGTGACGGGCGATCCGTAGCGTATGGGCCGTCAGATCGGCCGTGGCTGCCGCCGGAATCGGGGGATGCAGCCGCCTCAGGCCCCTGGCGGTCCCACCGCCCACGACGAGGAGTGCTCCATGCCGGCCAAGTGCCGCTCCGTGATCCGTACCGCCGCCATCGCGACCGGCGTTCTCGCCGCCCTGCTCGTCCCCACGAGCGCGGCCGTCGCGGTGGATTCCACCGTTCCCTCGGGCCGTGCGTCCATCATGCTCCCGGACGACGGCCTGGCCGGGCTGGCCGTCCGCGCCGGTCATCTGCCGCCCGCCGGTATCGCCGGTGGCCTCGGCGCACTCGGCGCCGTCAGTGTGGCCGTGGGCGTGCACCGCCGCCGCCACGATCGCGCGGACGAAGCCGTCGGCCGCCTGACCCCCGCCGGCGCGGGCCGCGGCGGCGGGACGCGCCGCGCCTGATCGCAAGGCTTCCGTTCCCCAGCCGGGGCTTTCGTCTCTCGCCTGGGGTCCGTGACCCGGAATCCCGCGTCCGGACTCCCTCTGCGGGAACCGGACTGTCGCCTCGTACCGGCCGTCATCCTTATGGGTGGCGGCCCGGTTGCGTTGGCCGGGGCGGGTGGTGCGTACGTGGCTGGCGAGGCGGGCGTACGGATCGGCCTGGGCCTGTCCGCGACGAAGCGGGGGCAGATACGCGGCCGGGCTCCGGCGCGCGCCCCGGGAGAGCCACCGAGCAGCGCCGACGACCCTACCGGGCGGCGGAACCCGGAAGGGCCGGGCCGTCCCACAAGCGGGACGTTTCGGCGCCGGCCGTAACGTCCCGGCGGACAATGGGGGCATGACCACTCCCGCTCACAGTGCGGAACTCGCGCGGACGGCGGCTCTGCTCGCGGACCGTACGCGGGCCACGTTCTGCCTGGCTCTGATGGACGGACGTGCCTGGACGGCCGGTGAGCTGGCGGCGCACGCACGGGTCGCGGCCTCGACGGCGAGCGAGCATCTGACCCGGTTGACCGACGGCGGGCTGCTCGTCGAGCAGCGGCAGGGCCGGCACCGTTACGTCCGGCTCGCGGGGCCGTGGGTCGCGGAGATGCTGGAGACGCTGACCGCTCATCTGGAGCCGCCGGAGGTGCCGCCGCGCGGGTTGCGTGCGGCGAGCGCGTCCGCGGCGCTCGCGCGCGGCCGTACCTGCTACGACCATCTGGCCGGGCGGCTCGGCGTGGCCCTCACCGACGCGATGACCGGGCGCGGACTGCTCGACCAGGACGGCGGGTTCGCGCTGACGGCGGCGGGGCGCGACTGGTTCACCGACGGCCTCGGGATCGAACCGTCCGCGCTGCGCCCCCGCCGCCGCCCGCTGGCGCGCGGCTGTCTGGACTGGACGGAGCGCCGGCTGCATCTGGCCGGGACGGCCGGCGCCCTGGTCTGCGCGCGGTTGTTGGACCGGAGCTGGGTCCGGCGCATCGGCAGCGGACGCGCCGTGAAGCTCACGCCGGAGGGCGCGGACGCGCTGGGCACGCTGCTGGGGCTGGATGTGGGGGCGGTGGGGTTGGATGTTTGAGGACTGCGGCGGGGCGGCGTCCGGACTGCGCCTCGGGCCGATGGGCCGAGCTGGGGTCCTGGGCCGGGAGCGGGCTCGTGGCCTCCGTCTCGGAACGGAAGGGCCGGGCTGAGACCTTGGCCGCTGGACCGGACGTCCGGGCTCGGCCTCCGAGCTGGGGCAGTTGAGGGGCGCGCCACGTGGTGGTCCTCCTGCCCCGCCAGTCGCTCACACAGCTGCGGGATGCCGGGGCCGCGCGACTCGTACCCCGGAACGGCCTCCCGGGCTCCGTCCACGACGCGCCCCGCCCGTCCCCCTCGGCTCAGTGCCGGTGCACCAGCCCCCTCACCTCACCCCGCACTCCCCTTCCCTCCCGTACAGCGCCACCCGTGCCCCTCGTACATCACGGCTGGTGCAGAGGACGAAGGCGTCGCGCAAGGTGTCGCGTTTGGCGATTTCCTGGTCCGTGGTGTCGGTGGGCTGGTCCTGGGGGTCGCCGGCGACGACGATGCGGCGGGTGGTGAGCATGCGGTGGCGGATGGTGTCGCCGGAGCGTTCGGTGCCGTAGAGGCTGTGGGAGGCCACCGGGGTGCGGTCCAGGGCGAGGTCGTGCAGGCCCGCGTAGACGGAGGGGTCGATCGCGGCCCAGACGCGGCGGCGGGCGGGCAGGAACAGCAGGCCGTCGCCGGGGGCGGAGAGTTCCTCGACCGCGTGGGCGATCGCGGCGGCGTCGTCCACCCGGGAGGCGGGGGTGCGCAGATGGATGCTGACGGGCAGCAGGAGCGCGAGCACCAGTACCGGTACTCCCACGCGCCGCAGCCGTCCCCGTGTCCGCCCGGTGCCGTCGGTCCGGCGCAGCAGCGTGGGCAGGGCAGCGCCGGCGAGGAGGGCGAAGCCGGAGACGGAGTAGAGGACGTAGCGGTCGACGTAAGTGGGTTCGGCGTCGGAGAGGACGAAGAGGAAGAGGGTGGGCAGGAGGAGCAGCGGGAGTCCGAGGGCGCGCAGGCCGATGGGGCCGCGCGAGCGCACCCTGACGCGGGAGCAGGCGATGCCGGCGGCCGCGAGCGCGGCGAAGGTGAGCAGTTGTACGGGGTCGGGCCAGACGAGCCAGCCGAGCTGCGCCGACTGGCCGGTGCTGTAGAGGGCGAGCGGGGCGAGCCCGGCGGCGGTGCCCAGGGCGGCGAGTGCCCAGGCACGCAGGGTGCGGCGCGGGAGGCGGGCGAGGACGAGGGCGGCGCCGTGCACCGGCAGCACCAGGCAGGCGAACTCGTGCAGCAGGCAGGCGCCCAGCATCAGCGCCCCGTACCCGGCCCACAGCCTCCGGCGCGGCCGGGCGGCGGCCCGTACCAGCAGATACGTGGCCCAGACGACGAGGGCGCAGACCAGGGCGTACGAGCGGCCCTCCTGCGCGTACTGCTGGACGGTGGGGATGAGCGCGAAGACGACACCCGCGCACAGTCCCTCGCGCCGCCCCACCAGGCGCTCGCCCAGCAGGGCGACGCCGGCGGCGGCGGCCGTCATGGCGAGGACGGACGGCAGGCGCAGGCCGATCGCCGCACCGAGGGCATCGCCGAGCGTGGCGTCGTAGACGGCGAACCAACCGTGCATCAGCGCGTAGTACAGGCCGTGCACGATGTCGACGTGCAGGAGGGTGGCCCACAGATCTGACAGGCCGCGGTGCGCCATGTCGTAGGTGACCGCCTCGTCCCGCCAGATGCTGCCGCCCCTGCCCGTCCCCCACAGCCCCAGAGCGAGGGTCAGGGCCACCGGCACCAGGACGACCGTGCGCCGAGGCGAGGCGGGCCGGAGGTGAACGAGGCGTATGCGGGCGGGCGCCGCCTGAGCCTTCTGGACGGTACTGATGACGGGCTCCGGTTCGTCGTGCGGGTCGTCAGGACCCTAACCGTCGGACAATCCAGCGGTCGCCCGGCGGGTGGGGACGGCAAGGCGCACGGCGCAGAGATCCTGCGCAAGAGCGGTCTGCGTGATAAGCCGCACGGCTGGTTTCTCTCCGGTCAGTAAGACAATTGCCGCCGCTGGACGACATCCCCTTGTCGCTGACTTGATCCCTTGCCCGGGGTCGTCCAGCCGGGAAATGAGCTGCGGCTCGGGCGCATATCCGTGCACCCGAGCCGCAATCATCTTCTGGGAATCAGCCGATACGCGTGACCTTCGCACCGAAGGACGGCTCAGCCAGATCGCTCTGCAGCGCCACCGGCACCTCGATTTCGCCGAGACCGCTTCCTGCGGTCAGCACGCCGACTTCGGTCCCGGCCTTCGCCTCGTGGGGAATCGGCTTTCCGTTGCCGTTCAGCTTCAGTTCCACCGACATCCCGGGCCAGCCGATCACGGTCATGTCCTTGGTCGCGGCGACCGGGGTCGTCCCGCCGAGTCCGTCGTCGACCTGTCCGACAACCTGCCCCTTCTTGACGACCTGCTGGGTCTCAAGCTGCTTGCCTGCCTCAAGAATGAGATCCCGGCTGGCCCACATGGCAGTGTCGATCGGCGGATTCTTGTGCTGCCCGAAGACCGCGCCGATTATCAGCTGCGTGGTGTCGCCGACCTTCTTCTCCGCAGCGAAAAGCAGATTGCCGCCCGCCTTGGTCGTGGAACCGGTCTTGATGCCGACCACACCGTACAGCGGCACGAGCTTGTTGAAGTTCTTCTGTTCCTTCGCTTCCGGGCTCAGCGGGGCGCCGCCCGAAGTCGTCGTGGCGTGGTAACTCGGCTTTCGCGCCATCGCCCGGAAGGCCGGGTCCGTCATGGCCTTCTTCGCCAGCTTCACCTGGTCCTCGGCCGTGCTGACCGTGGACTCCTTCAACCCGCTCGCGTCGGTGTACGTGGTGTTCGTCATGCCGAGTTCCTTGGCGGTGTCGTTCATCTTCTTGATGAACGTCTCCTCGTCACCCGCGTCCCAGCGGGCCAGCAAACGCGCCGCGTTGTTCGCGGACGGCAGCATGACGGCTTCCAGGGCCTCCCGCTCGGAGATCTTCTGCCCCTTCTTGACCTCGACGACCGACTCGCTCTCCCGCTTGCCGTTGACGTAGTCGTCCTCGGCCTTCTGGTCCACGTCTATGGACGGACCGTCTTCGCCCTTCTTCAGCGGGTGATCCTTGAGGATCAGATAGGTGGTCATCACCTTGGCCACGCTGCCGATGGGGAGCGGTTTCATCTCACCGTGCGACCCCATGCGGCCGAGTCCATCGATGTCCACCACTGCCTGCCCCTCACCGGGCCAGGGCAGGGACGGAGTGGAGCCGCCGAAGGAATGCTTCGCGTCCGCGGTGAGCGCGAGCTTGGGGGCCGGCAGCGGACGCACCACCTGGACGACCACGAAGATGACCGCCAGCAGGATGACCAGCGGCGTCCAGATCTTGAAGCGGCGTACGACCGTCCGGAGCATGGTCTCCGGCGGCGGCGGGGTGTTGGTGAGCTGCGCGAGCAGGTCGAGCGGCGGCATCGGCTCCTGCCGGGTCCGCTCGGAGTCGGGCAGACCGGGGGCAGCGGACGCGGCCTCGGGCCGGGTGGCGGTGGCCGTCCCGGTGGCGGTGGCCGTCCCGGTGGCGGACGGCGCGGCGGACGCCTTGCCCGGTTCCGCGGACTTCTCCGCCTTCTCCGCCTTGCCCGGCTTTTCCGGCTTCTCCGGCGACTTGTCCGCCGTCTTCTCCGACGCCTTGTCCGCGGCCTTGCCGGCGGACTTCGCGAGCGGGTCGACGGGCGTCTTGGGGGCCGTCTTGCCGATCGACCTCTCGGACGTGGCGGCGTCGGCCGACTTCAGCGCGACGAACTGGCTGGTCCGCTCGGCGTCCGCCTCGGCGGTCGAGCGGGCGGGCTTGGCGTCCTTGGCGGGCTTGTCGGCCTTTTCGGTCTTGTCAGCCTTCTCGGCCTTGTCGAGCTTGTCGCCCTTGCCGGGCTTGCCGTCCTTGGCGGCCTCGGCGGGCTTGGCCTCGTCGCCGTCCTTGGCGCTCTTGGCGGCGTCCGCCTCCTTGCTCCCGGCGTCCGCGGTGGACTTACCCGCCCCGGAGGCCGCGGTGGACGCACCGGCACCGGACGACGCGGCAGCCTTGCCCGCCCCAGTGGCCTTGTCCTTGTCGCCGTCGACCGCCGCGGAACCGTTCGTGCGCGCGCTGCCGCCCGGTGCGGCGTCCCCGCCCTCTTCCTTGCCCTTCTCCGTCTTCGCGACGGTGAAGACGCGGGTGGCGTTGTCGACCGCCGTCCCGTCCTCGTCGCGCTTGGGGGTGAGGGTCTTGAAGACGGCCGTCGCCCGGTCCACGGCCTCGCCCTCGGCGCCGGAGGCGGGCTTCTTCCCGTCCGCGCCCTCGGGCTTCGCCCCGGCCCCGGCCTCGGGCTTCGCCCCGTCCGCCTTCTTCGCACCCGTCGCGGCGGCCGCCTCCGTGCCCGCCTTCCGCCGCCCGTCGGCCGCGGGCTTCGCCCCCGGCTTCGC
>NZ_JCANQV010000023.1:0-32800 GCF_059553635.1 Candidatus Streptomyces philanthi | reverse complement strand
GGCCGTATGCGGATTCTTGCTGACGCATTTCGGCCGGTCCGGACATTATCAGATTTCTCTGGTCCGGAATTCCGGCTGCCCGGGGGGCGGCACGCGGGCACTGAGGCGCGCGGTGTTTCCCGTTCAGGCGGAGCCGTAAACCTACTGGAGCGGGGCGCCCGGAAGCAAATCCGGGCGCCCCGCTCGTCAGGAGGAGGTGCGGACGCGGACGTCGTCCCGCGTCAGACCTCGACGACCACGGGCAGGATCATCGGGCGGCGGCGGTAGTTGTCCGACACCCACTTGCCGATGGAGCGGCGGATCAGCTGCTGGAGCTGGTGGGGCTCGGCGACGCCGTCCTGGGCCGACTTGGCCAGGGCCTCGTCGATCTTGGGGATGACGCCCGAGAACGCCGCGTCGTCGATGCCGGACCCGCGGGCCTGGATGTGCGGGCCGCCGACGATCTTGCCGGTGGTGCTGTCCACCACCACGAAGACCGAGATGATGCCCTCGTCGCCGAGGATGCGGCGGTCCTTGAGGTGGGTCTCGGTGACATCGCCGACCGAGAGGCCGTCGACGTAGACATAGCCCGCCTGGACCTTGCCGGTGATCTTGGCGATGCCGTCGACCAGGTCGACCACGACACCGTCCTCGGCGATCACGATCCGGTCCTTGGGCACACCGGTCAGCGCGCCGAGTTCGGCGTTGGCCCGCAGATGGCGCCATTCGCCGTGCACCGGCATGAGGTTCCTGGGCTTGCAGATGTTGTAGAAGTACAGCAGCTCGCCGGCCGAGGCGTGGCCCGAGACATGGACCTTGGCGTTGCCCTTGTGGACGACGTTGGCGCCCCAGCGGGTCAGGCCGTTGATGACGCGGTAGACCGCGTTCTCGTTGCCGGGGATGAGGGACGAGGCGAGGATCACCGTGTCGCCCGGGACGATCCGGATCTGGTGGTCGCGGTTGGCCATCCGGGACAGCGCCGCCATCGGCTCGCCCTGGGAGCCCGTGCAGACCAGCACGACCTCGTCGTCCGGCAGGTCGTCGAGCGCCTTGACGTCGACGACCAGGCCCGGGGGCACCCGGAGGTAGCCCAGTTCACGGGCGATGCCCATGTTGCGGACCATCGAGCGGCCGACGAAGGCGACCCGCCGGCCGTACTCGTGCGCGGCGTCGAGGATCTGCTGGATGCGGTGCACATGGCTGGCGAAGCTGGCCACGATGATGCGCCGGTGCGCGTTGGCGAAGACCTGGCGCAGCACGTTGGAGATGTCGCGCTCGGGCGGGACGAAGCCCGGGACCTCGGCGTTGGTGGAGTCGGTGAGGAGGAGGTCGATGCCCTCCTCGCCGAGCCGCGCGAACGCCGGCAGGTCGGTCAGCCGCCGGTCGAGCGGCAGCTGGTCCATCTTGAAGTCGCCGGTGTGCACGACCATGCCCGCGGGGGTGCGGATGGCCACCGCGAGGGCGTCCGGGATGGAGTGGTTGACCGCGACGAACTCGCAGTCGAAGGGGCCGATCTGCTCGGTGTGCCCCTCCTGGACCTCCAGGACGTACGGGCGGATGCGGTGCTCCTGGAGCTTGGCCTCGATGAGGGCGAGGGTCAGCTTGGAGCCGATGAGCGGGATGTCCGGCTTCTCGCGCAGCAGGAAGGGGACGCCACCGATGTGGTCCTCGTGGCCGTGCGTGAGCACGATGCCATCGATGTCGTCGAGGCGGTCCCTGATGGAGGTGAAGTCCGGCAGGATCAGGTCGATTCCGGGCTGCTCCTCCTCGGGGAAGAGCACTCCGCAGTCGACGATCAGCAGCCGGCCGTCGTACTCGAAGACCGTCATGTTGCGGCCGATCTCCCCCAGGCCGCCGAGGGGGGTGACGCGCAGGCCGCCCTTGGGAAGCTTCGGCGGGGCGCCGAGCTCGGGATGCGGATGACTCAAAAGACTCTCCTCACCACGCGCGCCACGATGCCGTCGGGGCACGTGGCGCGCATGACATTGCTGCACTTGCGTGGGTTGACCGTGTTCAGTTGTGAAGTCTGTGGTTACAGCTGTACCCCGCCGGCGGCGAGATCGCGCCGGAGCTGCCCGGTCTCCTCCTCCGCCAGCCCGATCAGCGGGAGGCGCAGGGGGCCCGCGGGCAGTCCCTGGAGGTTCAGGGCGGCCTTGGTAGTGATCACGCCCTGGGTGCGGAACATGCCCGTGTAGACGGGCAGCAGCTTCTGGTGGATCTCGGTGGCCTTGGCGACGTCGCCGGCGAGGTGGGCGTCCAGCAGGGCGCGCAGCTCGGGGGTGACGACATGGCCGACGACCGAGACGAAGCCGATGGCGCCGACCGACAGCAGCGGGAGGTTGAGCATGTCGTCGCCGCTGTACCAGGCGAGGCCGGAGCGGGCGATGGCCCAACTGGCGCGGCCGAGGTCGCCCTTGGCGTCCTTGTTGGCGACGATGCGCGGGTGCTCGGCGAGCCGGACGATGGTCTCGGTGTTGATCGGGACACCGCTGCGGCCGGGGATGTCGTAGAGCATGACGGGCAGCTCGGTGGCATCGGCGATGGCGGTGAAGTGCCGCAGCAGCCCCTCCTGCGGGGGCTTGCTGTAGTACGGGGTCACGGCGAGCAGGCCGTGGGCGCCGGCGTCGCGGGCCGCGCGGGCCAGCTCGGTGCTGTGGCGGGTGTCGTTGGTACCGGCTCCGGAGACGACGAAGGCCCGGTCGCCGACCGCCTCGACCACGGCGCGGACGAGCTGGGCCTTCTCCGCGTCACTGGTGGTCGGGGACTCGCCGGTGGTGCCGTTGACGACGATGCCGTCGTTGCCGGCGTCCACCAGATGCGCGGCGAGCCTCTGCGCGCCGTCGAGGTCGAGGGCGCCATCCGCCGTGAACGGCGTGACCATGGCGGTCAGCACGCGCCCGAAGGGGGTCTGCGGTGTGGAAGTCGGAGCCATGGGTCCCACGCTACTCGTAGCTCACCGCAGGTTGCGCCTCTGGGGAGCAGGGATGTGGACTCCGGCACTGCCTGCTCGGGGGTTCAAGCAGTGCCGGGTCCGTGTCTTCAGCGTAGATGAACTTCGCAAAATGGTGCAATCCGGACACCTTGCCCGGATGGCGGGCCGGTCCGGCGTGCCGGGCGGCCCGTTCCGTCACGGGGCGATACGGCCGTTCGCGTTGAAGGCGGCGTGGGTGAGCGGCATGAGCTTCGCCCAGTGGGCCTCCATCTGCTCGCCGACCATCTCGATCTCCCGCTGCGGGAAGGACGGCACGGCCGCCTGCTCGTGCTGGGTGCGCAACCCGAGGAAGTGCATCAGCGAGCGCGCGTTGCAGGTCGCGTACATGGAGGAGAACAGGCCGACCGGCAGGACCGAGCGGGCGACCTCGCGGGCGATGCCGGCGGCGAGCATCTCCTGGTACGCGTCGTAGGCGTGGCGGTAGGAGTCCTCCATGACGCGCCCGGCCAGCTCGTGCTGCGCCTGGGTGCCCTCGACGAACTCGTACTTGCCGGGGCGGCCCTGCTGGACGAGCTTGCGGGCGGCGTCGGGGACGTAGAAGACCGGGTCCAGCTGCCGGTAGCGGCCGGACTCCTCGTTGTACGACCAGCCGACGCGGTGCCGCATGAACTCGCGGAAGACGAAGATCGGGGCGCTGATGAAGAACGTCATGGAGTTGTGCTCGAACGGGCTGCCGTGTCGGTCCCGCATGAGGTAGTTGATCAGGCCCTTGGAGCGCTCGGGGTCCTTCTGGATCTCCTCCAGGGACTGCTCGCCGGCCGTCGAGACCCGGGCCGCCCACAGGACGTCGCTGTCGGCAGCGCTGTGCTTGACCAGCTCGACCGTCACCTCACCGCGGAAGCGGGCGGCTGCGCTCTCGGCGCTCTCGTCAGGGGTGTGGGACACCGGCGGTTCCTTCCGTTCGAACTCGTGCGGCGCCCAGCCTACGACCCGCCACTGACAGCCCGGGAAATACGGCACGACGCCGCGATCACGGCAATTTCCTGGCAAAACGGGCCCCCGGTGGCCCGGGTCCGGGCCGAGGTTGATATTTTTCACAGAAGTCGCTGAAAACGGGCACCAAACGGACGTCCCAGGCGTCTAACCCTGTGACAGTGCCCACTTCGAGGTTCCTAGGAGAGCCCCACATGTTCCGCCGGCGAGAGCCCGTCCCGTTCGCCTTCGTTGCCGAGGCAGACCGGTTCCGCAGCAATGTCACTCCTCCGCCCCGTGAACGCGCCTCCCGTGCCCAGCTGGCCGGCCGTACCCTGATCACGCTGACCGTGGTCGGCGGCCTGGCCGGGTCGCTGCTGTTCGGACTGCCCGCCCTCCGCGCGGAGGACCCCGGCGCGGGCCGGGCGCAGCACTCCGAGGCTGCCCAGCGCTGAGCCGGTACCCCGGGGGCGTGCCACGAAGTGGCCGCCCCTTTCCGCTGCCGATAGCCTCACCGGTCACAGCCCGCTTCCGTGTGCCCCGAGTGAGGACCAGCCGTGCCCCTGACCTTCCTGACGGCCGACCGTGACCTCGCCGTCGACGACCGTACGGCCCACGCCGCGCCGCTGCCGCACGACGAGCCCGACCGCTGGCGCCGTCCCTACCGCCCCGGACCGTGGCGGGTGGGGACGGCCGCGGTCCTGCTGCTCCTGGCGTCCTTCGTGCTCTTCTCCGCACTGATCATCGCGGTGGCCGGGTCGCTCCCCGGTTCCCTCGTCTGCCTGGCCGTGGCCGCCCTCGTGATCGCGACGGCGCTGCGGCTGCTGCGCAAGGGCGTCTGGGTGAGCGCCCACGGCCTGCGCCAGGTGGGCCTGGTGCGGACGACGACCGACCCCTGGAACGGTCTCGGCACCCTGCGGACGGTGCAGCAGCCGGTGCGCTGCCTGGGTCTGCCGCGGACGGTGCAGGGCCAGGCCCTGGTCGTCGAGCGGGCCCCCGGCGCCGAACGGCGGGTGCTGCTCACCGACCACGACGCCGACTTCCTCTCCCGCCCGGACGCCTTCGACCGCGCGGCGGACGTCCTGGAGGCGTGGGCGGCGGAGCACCGGTCGTAGCCCCGGCACTCCGCCCCCTCGGGCCCGTACGGACTCAGCTCCGTACGGGCCCGCCGTCGTGCAGGGCGATGGCGCGCTGCATGGCCTTGCGGGCGCGCGGGGTGTCGCGGGCGTCGTGGTAGGCGACGGCGAGGCGGAACCACACCCGCCAGTCGCCGGGGGACGCCTCCGCCTCGTCCTTGCGGCGGGCGAAGACCTCGTCGGCGGCGTCCCGGTCGATACGGCCGCCCGGGGTGCGCCGCACCTCCTCCTCCGGCGCGCCCTCCTCGGTCTCCAGGAGACGGGCCAGCCGGTGCGCGTCGCGGGCGAACCGGGTGTTGCGCCACAGGAACCAGGCGCCGATGACGGGCAGCACGAACGCGACCGCGCCCATGCCCATCGCGGCGGGCTCCCCCGTCAGCAGGAGGAGGACGCCCTCCATCGCCACCACGCCGAAGACCAGCACCAGCACGGTGGCGAGGAAGAAGTACGTGATCTTTCCGCCCATGGCCGTCAGTCCAGGTCGAGGAAGTGTTCCAGGCCCACGGTCAGGCCCGGGGCGGTGACCACGCGGCGCACGCCGAGCAGGATGCCCGGCATGAAGCTGCTGTGGTGCAGGGAGTCGTGGCGCAGGGTGAGGGTCTCCCCCACGCCGCCGAGCAGCACCTCCTGGTGGGCCAGCAGTCCGCGCAGCCGTACGGAGTGGACGCGGACGCCGTCGACGTCCGCGCCCCGGGCCCCGTCCAGCGCGGTGGCGGTGGCGTCCGGCTGCGGGGGGCAGCCGGCCTCCCGCCGGGCGCCGGCGATGATCTGCGCGGTGCGGGTGGCGGTGCCGGAGGGGGCGTCCGCCTTGTCGGGGTGGTGCAGCTCGACGACCTCGGCCGACTCGAAGAACCGGGCGGCCTGGCGGGCGAAGTGCATGGTCAGCACGGCGCCGAGGGAGAAGTTCGGGGCGATGAGCACCCCGGTGCCCTCGGAGGCGTCGAGCGCCGTGCGCAGCCGCGCGAGGCGTTCGTCGGTCCAGCCGGTGGTGCCGACCACGCCGTGGATGCCGTGGCGGACGCAGAAGTCGAGGTTGTCCATCACCGCGTCGGGGCGGGTCAGCTCGACGGCGACCTGGGCCCCGGCGGTGACCAGGGTCTCCAGGTCGTCCCCGCGGCCGAGGGCGGCGACCAGTTCCATGTCGTCGGCGGCCTCGACGGCCCGTACGGCCTCGGAGCCGATCCGGCCCCGGGCGCCGAGGACGGCCACGCGCAGCTTGCTCATCGTTCCAGCTCTCTCTTGGTGGGCGGGGTCAGGAGACGGCCTGGTGGAGGCGGTCCGCCTGCCGGTCCTTCAGCGGGCCGATGACGGACAGCGAGGGCCGTGCGCCCAGTACATCGCGGGCGACCTCGCGGACGTCGTCCGGGGTGACGCCCGCTATCCGCTCCAGCATCTCGTCGACGGACATCTGGCTGCCCCAGCACAGCTCGCTCTTGCCGATGCGGTGCATCAGGGCGCCGGGGTCCTCCAGGCCGAGGACGGTGGAGCCGCGGAGCTGGCCGATCGCACGCCGTATCTCGTCGTCGGTGAGTCCGTCGGACGCCACCTGGTCGAGCTGTTCGCGGCAGATGGCGAGGACGTCCTGCACCTGGGCGGGACGGCATCCGGCGTAGACGCCGAAGAGACCGCAGTCGGCGAAGCCGGAGGTGTACGAGTAGACGCTGTAGGCCAGGCCGCGCTTCTCGCGGACCTCCTGGAAGAGGCGGGAGCTCATCCCGCCGCCCAGGGCGGTGTTCAGGACGCCGAGGGCCCAGCGCCGGTCGTCGGTGCGCGACATGCCGGGCACGCCGAGGATGACATGGGCCTGTTCGGTGCGCCGGCTCAGGACCTCGACGCGGCCGCCGGTGCGCACGGTGCGGTTGCCCTCGCGCGGGGCGACGGGGGTGGCGTCGGTGCCGTCCAGGGCGCCGGCCCGTTCGAAGGCGCGGCGGACGAGGCGGACGACCTTGGCGTGGTCGACATTGCCGGCGGCGGTGACGACGAGGTGCGTGGGGTCGTAGTGCTTCTTGTAGAAGCGGCGGATGCGCGAGGTCGTCAGGGCGTTGACGGTGTCGACGGTGCCCAGTACGGGGCGGCCGAGGGGGGTGTCGCCGAGCAGGGTGTGCGCGAACAGGTCGTGCACGCAGTCGCCCGGGTCGTCCTCGGTCATCGCGATCTCTTCGAGGATCACCCCGCGCTCCGCCTCGACGTCCTCGTCGGCGATCAGCGAGCCGGTGAGCATGTCGCAGACCACGTCGATGGCGAGCGGCAGGTCGGCGTCGAGCACCCGGGCGTAGTAGCAGGTGTACTCCTTGGCGGTGAAGGCGTTCATCTCGCCGCCGACGGCGTCGATCGCCGCGGAGATGTCCAGGGCGTCGCGCCGCTCGGTGCCCTTGAAGAGCAGGTGCTCCAGGTAGTGGGTGGCGCCGTTGAGGGAGGGCGTCTCGTCGCGGGAGCCGACGTGCGCCCAGATGCCGAAGCTGACGGAGCGGACGGTCTGCAGGCTCTCGGTGACGATGCGCAGGCCGCCGGGGAGGGTGGTCCTGCGGACCGTTCCGGCGCCGCCTTCGCCCTTGAGGAGTGTTTGGGTACGGGCGACGGCCCGCCCCTCCGAAGAGGTGCGGGCCGTCGGCCGGTGCGCTCGCGACGTCACTTGGCGGCGGTGTCCTTCTTCTCGTCCGCGCCGTCCTCGTCCTCGATCACGGGGATCAGGGAGAGCTTGCCGCGCTGGTCGATCTCGGCGATCTCGACCTGGACCTTGGCGCCGACGCCGAGAACGTCCTCGACGTTCTCCACGCGCTTGCCGCCGGCCAGCTTGCGGATCTGCGAGATGTGCAGCAGGCCGTCCTTGCCCGGGAGCAGGGAGACGAACGCGCCGAAGGTCGTGGTCTTGACGACCGTGCCCAGGTAGCGCTCGCCGACCTCCGGCATGGTCGGGTTGGCGATGCCGTTGATCGTGGCGCGGGCGGCCTCGGCGGCCGGGCCGTCGGCGGCACCGATGTAGATGGTGCCGTCGTCCTCGATCGTGATGTCGGCGCCGGTGTCCTCCTGGATCTGGTTGATCATCTTGCCCTTGGGGCCGATGACCTCACCGATCTTGTCCACCGGGATCTTGACGGTGATGATCCGCGGGGCGTTCGGGGACATCTCGTCGGGGACGTCGATGGCCTCGTTCATCACGTCGAGGATGTGCAGGCGGGCGTCGCGGGCCTGCTTGAGGGCCGCGGCCAGCACGGACGCCGGGATGCCGTCCAGCTTGGTGTCGAGCTGGAGGGCGGTGACGAACTGCTTGGTGCCGGCGACCTTGAAGTCCATGTCGCCGAAGGCGTCCTCCGCACCGAGGATGTCGGTGAGGGTGACGTAGTGCGTCTCGCCGTCGATCTCCTGGGAGATCAGGCCCATGGCGATGCCCGCGACCGCGGCCTTCAGCGGCACACCCGCGTTGAGCAGCGACATCGTCGAGGCGCAGACCGAGCCCATGGACGTCGAGCCGTTGGAGCCGAGGGCCTCGGAGACCTGGCGGATCGCGTAGGGGAACTCCTCGCGGCTCGGCAGGACCGGGACCAGCGCGCGCTCGGCGAGCGCGCCGTGGCCGATCTCGCGGCGCTTGGGGGAGCCGACGCGGCCGGTCTCACCGGTGGAGTACGGCGGGAAGTTGTAGTTGTGCATGTAGCGCTTGCGGGTCACCGGGGAGAGGGTGTCCAGCTGCTGCTCCATGCGGAGCATGTTGAGGGTGGTGACGCCCAGGATCTGGGTCTCACCACGCTCGAACAGCGCGGAACCGTGGACCCGCGGGATGGCCTCGACCTCGGCGGCGAGCGTACGGATGTCCGTGACGCCGCGGCCGTCGATGCGCTTCTTCTCCTTGATGACGCGCTCGCGGACCAGGGTCTTGGTCAGCGCGCGGTACGCGGCGGAGATCTCCTTCTCGCGGCCCTCGAACTGCGGGAGCAGCTTCTCGGCGGCCAGCGCCTTGACGCGGTCCAGCTCGCCCTCGCGCTCCTGCTTGCCGGCGATGGTCAGCGCCTGGGCCAGCTCGTCGCGGACGGCGGCGGTCAGGGCCTCCAGGACGTCGTCCTGGAAGTCGAGGAAGATCGGGAACTCGCCGACCGGCTTGGCGGCCTTGGCGGCGAGGTCCGCCTGCGCCTTGCACAGGACCTTGATGAACGGCTTGGCGGCCTCCAGGCCGGCGGCGACGACCTCCTCGGTCGGGGCCTCGGCGCCGTCCTTGACCAGCTGGATGGTCTTCTCGGTGGCCTCGGCCTCGACCATCATGATCGCGACGTCGCCGTCGGGCAGCACCCGGCCGGCCACGACCATGTCGAAGACCGCGTCCTCCAGCTCGGTGTGGGTCGGGAAGGCGACCCACTGGCCCTTGATCAGGGCGACGCGGGTGCCGCCGATCGGGCCGGAGAACGGCAGGCCGGCCAGCTGGGTGGAGCAGGAGGCGGCGTTGATGGCGACCACGTCGTAGAGGTGGTCGGGGTTGAGCGCCATGATCGTCTCGACGATCTGGATCTCGTTGCGCAGGCCCTTCTTGAAGGAGGGGCGCAGCGGGCGGTCGATCAGGCGGCAGGTGAGGATCGCGTCCTCGGAGGGGCGGCCCTCACGCCGGAAGAAGGAGCCGGGGATCTTCCCGGCGGCGTACATCCGCTCCTCGACGTCCACGGTCAGCGGGAAGAAGTCCAGCTGGTCCTTGGGGTTCTTGGAGGCGGTGGTGGCCGACAGCACCATGGTGTCGTCGTCCAGGTACGCGACGGCGGAGCCGGCGGCCTGCTTGGCCAGGCGGCCCGTCTCGAAGCGGATGGTGCGGGTGCCGAAGGCGCCGTTGTCGATCACGGCCTCGGCGTAGTGGGTCTCGTTCTCCACCAGGAAAATCTCCTCGTCTGCGTCCGCTGCCCGTTTGGCAGGGACCGTCGTCGGCGGAGCGCCGGTACGGGCCGGTCTTCGATCGAAGCACCCGGAGACGTGCGCAGGGCGCGGTCCGTGATCCCGGGGGCCACTACCGAGGACCGGCGGCTGGGGGCGCTCCACCTCATGCGTTCTTGCGTTGTCGGCACCAGACTACAAAGCTTCCGGCCATCGCGCGGTGACACAGCGGTCCGGTGCGTACGGCAAAGGGAGCGGCCCCCGGCGGGAACCGCTCCCTTTACGGCGTGCTACTTGGCGCCCGCCGCGCCGCGGCGGATGCCCAGGCGCTCGACCAGCGCGCGGAAGCGCGTGATGTCCTTCTTCGCCAGGTACTGCAGCAGGCGGCGGCGCTGGCCGACCAGCAGCAGCAGACCACGGCGGGAGTGGTGGTCGTGCTTGTGGGTCTTGAGGTGCTCGGTCAGGTCCGAGATGCGGCGGGAGAGCAGCGCGACCTGGACCTCGGGGGAACCGGTGTCGCCCTCCTTGGTGGCGAACTCGGCCATGATCTGCTTCTTCGTTGCGGCGTCCAGCGACACGCGGTACTCCTTCGGGGTTCGTCGGCCCCCCAGCGCCCCTGGATCAGCTTCACAGGGGATCTTCGATGACTCGGTGGGCCGCCGACCAGCGTACCAGCCGCACGGCGGCCCACCGACCGGGTGGTCGGTGGGCCGCGGGGACGGGGGTGTCAGCCGGTGAGGCCGCGCACCGTCGCGTAGACGTCGAGCACCGCCAGGCACAGCGGCACCAGGGACAGCAGGACGAGGCCGTCGAAGATGTCGAAGACCCGGCCCCAGAAGGGGGTGACGCCCTTGCGCGGGACGATCAGGCCCACGCCGACCAGCAGGGCGGCGCCGGCCGCGATGCTGCCGGAGAACCAGACGGTGCGCACGTTGAGCGGCCCGGAATCGTCGAAGCGGGCCAGCTCGACGAGGATGTCGACGGGCGGGTGCAGAGTGATGCCCAGTACCAGCAGCACGACGGTGAGGATGCCGGCGACGGTGAGGCAGGCGATCTGCGCGGTGTAGTCGAACAGACGGGCGCGCAGCATGATCGTGATGCCGGAGGCGAGGGCCAGCAGCTGGGCCCAGCCGCTGTCGGAGAAGCCGAGGACGATGCCGGCGGAGCCGACGACGAGGGCGGAGCACCCGGCGACGAGGCCGAGCAGCAGCTCGTGGCCGCGGCGCGCCTGGTTGCCGATCTTGACGAAGTCGACGGACTCGGTCTCGCCGGGGCGCTCGCCGTCGTAGGAGCCCTTGGCGATCTGGTCGGGCGAGCGGTAGCCGATGGGCAGCCGGGCGAAGCGGGCGGAGAGTCCGGGCAGCCAGGCGACGAGGGCGATGCCGGCGACGGCGGTGACGGCGGCGACCTCGCGGGGCTCGGCGTCGGTGAGGATCGCGGCGAAGACGGCGAGGGTGCCGATGGCGGCGAGGAAGGCGGCCGCGACGAAGGGCGCGTCACCGCGGGGCAGCAGGACCACCAGCAGCGCGGAGGCGACCAGGACGGTCACACAGCCGACGAGGAGGTGCAGCCGTCCGGGGCCCATGCCGGCCTCGGCGGGGAAGATGCCGGACCCGGCGAGCAGCAGATGGGGCAGCGAGGCCAGGCCGAGCGCGATGGAGGAGTTGTGGTCGTCGTAGACGCGGGCGCGGACGCCGGCCAGGGCGACCAGGACGATGCCGGTGACACCGGCGATGATGCCGGGCAGGCGGTGCATGTCGCGGTCGGCGGGGTTCGAGAACCACAGGGCGAAGGCCATCATGACGAGCAGCAGCACGCCGGAGGTGAGGCCGAGGACGCTCATCAGGTCGTCGCTCCAGCGGTTGCGGTCGCGCTTGACCGCGGAGGCGACGGCGTCGGACACGTCGTCGAAGACCGGCAGGGGCAGTGACTCGGCGAACGGCTTGAGCAGGAGCAGGTCACCGTCGAGGATCCGCTGCTGGGCGAGGGACTGCCCGGCGTCGAGCACGGTGCCGTCGCGGCGTACGAGGTGGTAGCCGGTGGGGGCGCCCTCGGCCTGGGACTGGCCGGAGAGCCGCAGGATCTCCGGGTAGATGTCGACGAGTGCGACGTCCTCGGGCAGTGCCACATCGATCCGGGCGTCGGGCGCGGCGACCGTGACCCGGCAGAATCCGGTGCCTGTGCTCGTGCTCACCTGGCGGTTCCCCCTATCCGTTGGGTGTGTGTCGCGTGCGTGCCCCTATATATCCGTGAGGCCGCTCCGTCTTCGTGGGGCCGCTGTGACGAGGCCGCCGCTCCGGCCCTCCGCGGCCGCTCCGGCGGCCCCGCGGCACGCTCGCGGTGCGTCAGCGTACCGCCCGCCCGGGGCCCCTCCCCACCCAGGCCGCGGCTTGACCCGTAACAGTAGGATCAACGCCTGCGATGGGCCATGGACTTGGCTCGGGGGACCGTCGATACCAACGGGGGCGGTCCGAGTCTGCGAGATGCACGAAGGACTGATGCCTCGGTGAGCGTTGTCATCGTCAAGCGCCCGCCCCGCGCGCTACCACCCGAAGTGCCCGACCAGGAACTGGTCCTGGAGGCACCTCCCGAACTCCCCCGGGAGGGCGAGCAGGACAACCTCTTCATGACGCTGATGCCCATGATGGGCATGGCGTCCTCGGCGGCCTTCCTCTTCATGGGCGGTCAGCCGTTCATGAAGATCATGGGCGGCGTGATGGTGGTGTCGACACTGGCCATGGCGATCGTACAGATCGTCAAGACCCGGCAGGGGCCTTCCGGGCAGATGGTGCAGGAGCGCCAGGACTACCTCAAATACCTCGCCCAGAAGCGGAAGGAGGTACGGCGCACCGCCCGCAAGCAGCGCGACGCGCAGCTGTTCACCCACCCCGACCCGGCTCAGCTGTGGTCGGTGGTCGCCGAGGGCAAGCGGGTGTGGGAACGCCGGTCGGGCGACCCCGACTTCGCACAGGTGCGCCTGGGGCTGGGGCCGCAGCAGCTGGCGACGCCGCTGCGCGCCCCGGAGACCGCGCCGGTCGACGAGCTGGAGCCGCTGACCGCGCACGCGATGAAGGAGTTCCTCGACAAGCACGGTCATCTGGAGGACCTGCCGCTCGCGGTCTCGTTGCGCGCGTTCTACCACCTGACGGTCTCCGGTGACCCGGACACCGTCTACGGCGCCTCCCGGGCGATGCTCGCCCAGCTGTGCACCCTGCACTCCCCCGAGGACCTGGTGGTGGCGGTCGTCGCCTCGCCGGGCGCGCAGGCGGAGTGGGAGTGGACGAAGTGGCTGCCGCACGTCCAGGACAAGACCACCGACGGCGCGGGTACCCGCCGTCTGGTCGTCGGCGACCTCGGGGAGATCGAGGAGCTGCTGGCGGACGAGCTGGACAGCCGCGGGCGGTTCAACCCGCAGGGCCCGCCGGTGAGCGACACCCCGCACGTGGTGATCGTGCTGGACGCCGGCGAGGTGCCGGTGGACTCGGTGATCGCCGGCGCCGAGGGGCTCCAGGGCGTCACGATCGTCGAGATCGTGCCGGGTGACCTCGACGAGCTCCGCGGCGGTCTGGCCGTCCAGGTGTGGCCGGACAGGCTGGTGCTGGAGTCGGCGGGCGGCGCGGTCTACGAGGGGACCTGCGACACCCTGTCGGTCGCCGAGGCCGAGGCGCTGGCGCGTCAGCTCGCGCCGCTGCGGGCCGGGGCGGGCGCGGACGGCGAGGAGCCGCTGCTGTCGAACCTGGACTTCACCGACCTGATGAACATCGGTGACGCCGGTTCCGTCGACGTCTCGCGCACCTGGCGTCCGCGCACCCTGCACGAGCGGCTGCGGGTGCCGATCGGTGTCGACAAGGACGGCCAGCCCGTCATGCTCGACATCAAGGAGGCGTCGCAGGAGGGCATGGGCCCGCACGGCCTGTGCGTCGGCGCGACCGGTTCCGGCAAGTCCGAGGTGCTGCGCACGCTGGTGCTGGCGCTCGCGGTGACGCACTCCTCGGAGACCTTGAACTTCATCCTCGCGGACTTCAAGGGCGGCGCCACCTTCACGGGGATGGCGGACATGCCGCACGTCGCGGCCGTCATCACCAACCTCGCCGACGACGTCAGCCTCATCGACCGCATGCGCGACTCGATCACCGGTGAACTCCAGCGCCGCCAGGAGCTGCTGCGCTCCGCCGGCAACTACGCCAACATCACCGACTACGAGAAGGCACGCGCCGCGGGCGCCCCGCTGGACCCGCTGCCCTCGCTGGTGATGGTGCTCGACGAGTTCTCCGAGCTGCTGACCGCCAAGCCGGACTTCATCGACATGTTCATCCAGATCGGCCGCATCGGCCGTTCGATGGGTGTGCACATGCTGCTCGCCTCGCAGCGTCTGGAGGAGGGCAAGCTGCGCGGCCTGGACACGTTCCTGTCCTACCGGCTGGGTCTGCGGACGTTCTCCGCCGCCGAGTCGCGCACCGCGATCGGCGTGCCGGACGCCTACCACCTGCCGAACCTTCCCGGCTCCGGCATCCTCAAGTACGACACCGAGACGATGGTCCAGTTCAAGGCCGCGTACGTCTCCGGCCCCTACCGCGGCCCCGGTGCCGGCGGGGGCGGCGGGGGCCGCCGGACGAACCGCAGGCCGGTGCCGTTCACCGCCGCTCCGGTGGAGCAGCTCGTCGAGGAGATCCTCCCGGAGGAGCCGGCCGTCCCCCAGCAGGACGACGCGCTGGCCGACACCGTCCTCGACGTCATCGTGCAGCGGATGCAGGGCCAGGGCCCGCCGGCGCACCAGGTGTGGCTGCCGCCGCTGGACGAGCCGCCGACGGTCAACCAGCTGCTGCCGGCGCTCGCGGTGACGCCCGAGCGCGGGGTGCACGCGCCGGAGTACACGGCGCTCGGCAAGCTCGTGGTGCCGGTCGCGCTGGTGGACAAGCCGTTCGAGCAGCGGCGCGACGTGATGTACCTGGACTTCTCCGCCGGCGCGGGCCACGGCCTGGTCGTCGGTGGCCCGCAGTCCGGCAAGTCCACCCTCATCCGGTCCGCGATCACCTCGTTCGCGCTCACCCACACCCCGGCCGAGGTGCAGTTCTACTGCCTGGACTTCGGTGGCGGCGGCATGCTCGCCCTGGAGGACCTGCCGCACGTCGGTGGCGTCGCCTCCCGTCTGGACGCCGAGAAGGTGCGCCGTACGGTCGCCGAGGTCACCGGCATCCTCAACGAGCGGGAGGAGTTCTTCCGCGCCCACAGCATCGACTCCATCGGCACCTACCGCCAGCGGCGTGCCGCGGGCGCCTTCCCCGACCAGAAGTGGGGCGACGTCTTCCTCGTCATCGACGGCTGGGGGACGTTCAAGACCGACTACGAGCAGCTGGACCCGGTGATCCTGGACATCGCCGGACGCGGTCTCGGCTTCGGCGTCCACCTGATCATCGCCGGCTCGCGCTACACCGAGGTCCGTCCCGCCCTGCGCGACCAGCTCCTCAACCGCGTCGAGCTGCGGCTGGGCGACCCGATGGAGTCGGAGTTCGACCGCAAGCGCGCGGAGAACGTCCCGATGGGCCGCCCCGGCCGCGGTCTGTCGCCGGAGAAGCTGGACTTCCTGGCGGCGCTGCCCCGCCTCGACGGCGTCAGCGACCCGGAGACGCTGGCCGACGGCATGGCGAACCTGGTGCAGACGGTCCGGGAGCACTGGCAGGGCGAGCCCGCCCCGAAGGTGCGGATGCTCCCCACGATGCTGTACGCGACGGAGCTGCCGGGCGGCGGCGACCGTCCGGAGCACGGCATCGCGATCGGTGTCGACGAGACCACGCTGTCCCCGGCGTTCATCGACTTCGAGACCGACCCGCTGCTGGTGATCTACGGCGGCAGCGAGTCCGGCAAGTCGTCGCTGCTGCGCCTGCTGGCCAAGCAGATCGCCGAGCGGTACCCGACCGACAAGGCGCTGATGGTGGTCTCCGACTACCGCCGCGCGCTGCTCGGCGAGCTGCCCGACAGCCATGTCTACAAGTACTGCGCCGCCGGGCCGCAGCTCCAGGAGGTCATCTCGGGGCTGGCGGGTTCGCTGGGCCGCCGTATGCCGGGCCCGGACGTCACGCCGGAGCAGCTGCGCAACCGCAGCTGGTACGACCTGCCGGACGCGTTCGTCATCGTGGACGACTACGACCTGGTGGCCACCAGCAGCGGCAACCCGCTCCAGCCGCTGCTGGAGTACCTGCCGTTCGCCCGCGACCTCGGTCTGCGGCTGATCATCGCCCGGACCTCGTCGGGCGCCGGCCGCTCGTCGTTCGAGCCCGTGATGCAGCGGACCAAGGAACTCGGCGCGCAGGGCCTGATCCTCTCCGGCGACCCGGCGGAGGGCCCGCTGATGGGCAACATCAAGGCCCAGGAACTGACGCCCGGCCGCGCGCACTTCATCACGCGCAAGCGCGGCGCCCAGCTCGTCCAGACGGGCTGGCTGCCGCCGAGCGGCGGGTGACCCGCGACGGCGGAGCGTAGAGGTGGGGCGTCCCTTGGGGGGCGCCCCACCGTCGTTGGTGCCGCGCGGCTCAGCCGAAGGCGCCGTGCCGTCCCACGTCGGGGCCGGGACGGGACGGCGGGGCCTCCCCGGCCTCCTCCTTCTTCTCGCCGGTGCCGGGCTTCGCGAGGGGTGCGTGGTCGTCGGGGGGCGGAGGCGTACCGGTCCCCGCCTCCACCGGCGGCCCCGGGCGGACGGCGGCCGCGTCGGCGGCCGGGGCGCGGGCGCCCTTGGCGATCCCCGATCCGCCGGGTGTCCCGGGGTTCCGTCCGGCGTCCGGTGCGAACGGGTCCGTGCCGCGCCGTACTTCCGAGGCGGCCCATTCGCCGGTCAGGGGCGGCCGCCGGCCCGTGCCGCCGCCCTTGCCGCCGCGTTGGGCGAAGGCGCCGCCGAGTGCGTGGGCGAGCTGGCCCAGCGCCATCAGGCCGTACGCCATGTCCCGGCCGGCGCCGGACGCGTCGTCCGCCGGAGGGGTGTCGTGGCCGGTGTCGCCGGGGGGTGCGGCGGCCGCGGTCTCCAGGTCAGCGGCGGCCAGTTCGAAGACCGGCAGGGCCTCGTCCACGGACCGTCTGAGGCGGTGCCAGTCGGCGGCGAACGCCTCGCCCGCCGGCCCGTGCCAGTCGGCGGCCGCCGTCCTGCCCACCTGCCGGTCGAGTGCGCGGACCATCCCGTCGAGGTGGCCGCCCATCTCCCGCCAGCCGGCCGCCGCCCGCCGCAGGGCCTCCGGATCGCGCCGTTCCGTCACCGGGCCGCTCCCCGGATCGTCTCGGCGAGTTCCTCGTCGCCCGTCTCCGCCGACCGCGCGGTCTCCCTGATGCCCGCGCCGACCGCGGCGAGGCGGGTGCGCAGGTGGGCCAGGACCCGCTCGGCCTCCTCGTAGGTGTCCGCGTACGGGCGTGCCGTCCGTGCGTCGCCGAATCCGTCGCGCAGCGCCCCGGCGCCGGAGGTCCGGTCGAACGCGGTCAGCCGCCGTCCCAGTTCGTCCGCGTGTTTCTCGAAAGCCGCACCGAGCTTGTGCAGTTCCCCGGTACCGACCCGGACGTCATCGGACATCATTTCTCCCCGAATGGAATGACAGCGACCCGCAGAACATCTCACAGATGCGGCATCCCCGCAGGGGCCCGTACTCCGTCGCGAAACGGTATCCGGAATACGTACGGTCATTGCCCGGCAATACCGGCGACCGCCGCGCCGTACGGTGCGCATCCGTCATGAGATTCTTGACGCCCGCGCGGCGCGCGCGGTTGCCGTGCCACCACCTTGAGGGGGAAGAGATGAGCAGCGAGCGGCAGATCCAGGACGAGGACCTGATGGACGTCGCCCAGGACCAGGAGCAGGCGCACCGGCTGCGCAAGGCGCTCAAGGTCCTTGCGGAGAATCCCCATGTGGGCGGGCCCGTCCAGGAAATGGCCCGGGAGGTGCTGTCCGGGCGGATCGGGATGAAGGACGCCCTGCGGACGTCGGCGTACATGGACGCCCTCGGCGACCGGGTCAACGAGATCCGGCGGGCCGCGGAGAACCAGACGGCGGCCGAGCGGGAGGCGTCGCGCGAGCAGTTCGCCGCCTGGCAGAAGCAGCAGGAGGAGCAGGAGGACCGCGAGCGCGCCGAGCGCGACGGCCCCAGCGGCGCCCTCGTCACCGGACCCCGCCACGGACGGGGCGGCGCCGGCCACCGCCGCTGAGCGCGCGGAAGGGACGGATCGGCCCCTTCCGTATCCGTCCGCCGGAGCACAGGAACGGGAACCGCGGAAGTACCGCGCCGTTATCGGTCCGCTTTTCTCACGTCGCATCCCCTTTTCCTCCGCTTCCGGAATGGCGGAACTTCCCGGATTCTCCGGGGAACTCCGGGAGTTCTTTCTCCTTTCGGGGATTCCGCGCACCGCGCCGGTCCGGCGGGTCTCCGGCCTTTCCCCCGTCCCGTTCGTACGGCGCGCCGCCCGTTGGTGCCGGCGGCCCGTGTCCCGGTTCCGGAACAGCCGCCCCCGCGGAGCGGTCAGGCGTGCGACGGACCTTAGGATCGGCGCGACGGACGCAGGAATGCATGAGGGTGAGGGCGGATTTTCATGGGGGACGAGGAAGTCATGGACGCCTCGGGCGGGAAAGGCGCCGGCGCACGCGCTCATGCGCCGCATCCGTACGTGGGCGGCCGCGGCGCCGTGCTCCGGGCGCTCGCGGCCTGGCGGATGAGCTGGCCCGGCGCGCCGCGGGTGGTCGCGCTCACCGGGTCCCCGGGCAGCGGGCGCTCGCGGCTGGTGACCGGCTTCCTGATGCTGTGCGACCCGGAGTACCGCCGGCGGCTGCCGCTGGACGCGCTGGACCCGGCGACCGTCCCCCCGGACCTCCCGCCGCCCGCCGTGCCCTCCCCCGCGGGCCTGACCGCCGCGCAGCTGCTGTGGACCCTCGCCGACCACTTCGGCCTGCGGGCCACCCGCGCCGAGGACGTCTTCACCGAACTGGCCGCCTTCGAGGAGCCCCCGGTGGTCGTGGTGCCGGACGTCGACACCGCGGGCCCGGTGCGCGCGGCCGGCGAACCCGCCCGCCTCGTACGCGATGTCCTCGTCCCGCTGGCCGCCACCGGTACCGTCCGGCTGCTGGCCGATGTCCCGCGCGAGCTGGCCGCCGGCCTCGTGGCGTCGCTGCCGGACGGCCAGGCCCAGGTCATCGATCTCGACGCGCCCGAGTGGGCGGACCCCGAGGGTCTTGTCCTGCACGCGGAGACCGCCCTCGACCCGGCGCTCGGCGCACCGGAGCTGCCGTTCACCACCGATCCCCGAAGCCGTCACGCGCTCGCCGGGGCGCTGGCCGCGCGGGCGGCGGGGAACCGGCTGACGCTCCAGCTCGCGGTGCAGTCGCTGCTGATGTGCCCCGACGGCTTCGACCCGTCGGACCCGGCCGCGCTGCCGGGCAGCGTCGGCGAGGCACTCGATCTGCACGCCCGCAGACTGGGCGCCGATCCCCGGGAACTGCGGCTGATGCTCGCGCCGCTGGCCTTCGCGGAGGGCGAGGGATTGCCCGTCGCGTTCTGGGGCCGGCTGGCGAACGCCGTCGCCGGACGGGACATGAGCCGGACCCTCGCCGACGGGATGCTGCTGGCGGCTCCCTTCGTCCAGCCGGTGGAGCGGACGGACCCGGACGACGGGCCGGACGAGGACGGCCCCTCGCTGCTGCGGCTGCTGCACCCCGGGCTGGCCGAGGAGATCCGCGCCTCCCTGCCCGACGCGAGGGGCGCCCAGACGCGGATCGCGATGGCGCTGCTGGAGGCGGTGCCCGACCAGGACTGGTCCCGGGCCGACCCGTACGTCCGCGACCGGCTCGCCGCGCACACCCTCGACGCGGGGCTGCTGCCCCAGCTCCTCACCGACCCGGGCCTGTTCGTCCACGCCGATCCGGTGCCGCTGCGTGCCGCCGTCGAGGCCGTTCCCGCCGGGAGTCTGGGCGCACCGGCCCGTACGTATCTGCGGACCGCTCCCCTGCTCACCCGTACCCGGGCGGCGGCCGGCATGCGGGCGGCCCTGCTGGAGACCGCGTTCGTCGAGGACGGCCTGCCGCCGTACGCCGAGGCGCTGCACGGTCTGGGGCTGGAACTGCCGTGGCGCACCCTGTGGAGCGTGCCGCTCTCCGGGGCGGGCGCCGTCACCGTGGGATCGGTGCCCGCGCCGGACGGTGCCTCCGGGACACCCGTCGTGTCGGTCCTCGTCCCGGAGGGCACGCCGGGTTCCCGGCCGCTGCCCGGTTCCGGGGCCGTCCTGCTGCACCATCTGCGGCAGCCCTCGTACCTCGACGCCGATCCGTCGGCGGTACGGATGCCCTCGGACGCGGTGCGCGAGGCGGCGCCGTTCGCGCTGAGCCGGGGCGCCGACTATCTGCGGGTGTGGTCCCGGGAGAGCGGGCAGGTCGTCGCCGCCCTGGTCTCCGACACCCGGCTCACCGGCGCCGACCTCTCCCCCGACGGCGTGCTCGTCACCGTCACCGCGCGCGGTGTGACCGCCCGGCAGATCACCGCGCCCGCCCCCGCCGTACCGGCCCATGTCGCCACCGTCCCCGGCCCCGAAGGAGACCACTCGTGATCACCCAGGCGCAGGCCCGTGCCACCGCCGACCGCTGGCTCAACCCCGAGGGGCACCAGGGCCCGCCGCGCGAGGTGGCCATGGAGGAGTTCGACCTCGGCTGGGTGGTGTGGGCGGTCCCGCCGCCCCCGGAGGCCGGCGCCGGAGCCCAGCGGCGGCCGCCGGCCGAGATCGGCGCGGCCTGCGCCGTCGTCGACCGCGCGTCCGGGGAGCTGTCGGTGTGGCCGTCGGTCCCCGTCGACGAGGTCGTACGGATGTACCGGCGCGAGCACGGCGCGGACGGCGGGCAGCCGGTCACCGGCCCCGGCAACACCGCCGTGGCCACCTACGACGACCCCGCCACCGGCGAGGAGACCAATCTGGTCCGGGTCTCCGCCCCCGGTCTCCCGCCCGTCGAGTACCAACTCGCCGACGCCCTGCGCGAGTCGGGGGTACGCGGCGAGGACGTCCGGGCCGTCCACACCGATCTGCGGCCCGCGCTGCTGCCCGGCGGCTACACCGGCGACTTCGTCTTCCGCGCCTTCCCCCGCGCGTCGTTCTCCTGCACCGAGGGCTACGGCATGCGGCCGGAGGAGCGCGCCGAGGGCGTGGCCGGACTGCAACGGCATGTGGAGGCGATGTACCGGGCGGCGGGCCGCCAGGCGCCGCCGGTGCCGCACCGGGCGCCGGTACCGCGGCAGGTCACGGCCGCCGGACCGCTGTCCGACTCGGACCTCGGGCAGCAGCTGGCCGAGGTCTTCGGCCCGGAGGGGGTGCTCCGGCCGGACGCCGGGGCCGTCGCGGCGACCGCGCTGCCCGAGGCCGCCGCTGCGACGCTCACCACGGCCGGACTGCCCGTACAGGTCCCGTACTTCTTCATGGCGGACCGTCAGGACGCGCCCCCGGCCGGCGGCCTGTTCACCGACGCCGCCACGCATCTGCGCGCGATCGGCACCGAGGCGGGCGACGGGGCGCTGGACACCCTCGCGGGTCATGTACGGATCGGCAGTGACGGCCTGTACGTGATCACGGTCCAGTGCGCGGCTCCGGCGGACAACCAGGGGCTGGTCGGCACCGTCTGGGCCGTCCAGCCGTCCTCGGGCGGCGGCCGCTTCGTCAACCGTACGCTCGCCGCTCACCTTCGTTGTCTGCTGCTCCTCACCACCACCCGCCGCGAGATGCGCGGGATGTCCCCCGAGGCGGCGGGCGCCGCGGTGGCCGCCTTCCAGGAGCGTCTGGCGGCCCTCGACTCCTGGGCCCTGGACGACGAGAACAACTGGTGGTCCCTGATCGTCGAGCAGATGTGGCACGGGCTGTTCTGAGGGACGGGCGGGGCGTCCGGGTCCGGGCCGCCCCGCCCTCCGGCGGCCCGGCGACGCGTCAGGGCAGCAGCAGCCAGTCGGCCGCCAGCGCCGCCGCGAGCCCGATCCCCAGCAGCCAGGTGCCGAGCCGGGTACGGCCGTGCCGGCTCAGCTCGATCACGATCCCGCACAGCACCAGCGCGGCCCCGTACACCCCGACCACCAGCACGGACGTCCGGCTCGCCAGCCGCACCACGAGCAACGACGCCATCACGGCCATCACGACCGACGCCAGCACGATGCGCACCCGCCGCGCCTGCCGAGGCGTCATTCCCTCCGGCACCTCGTCCTGGAGGGACTGCTCACCGCCTGCTGCATCCATGAACCGAGATGCTACGGGACCGTGATCGCCACCGTCCCGGAAAGCGTCCTGAACTTCACCGTCGGGGGCTCGGGCTCTTGAAGCGCCGGGCGTGGCACTGGCCACCTGTCTTCGTCACAGCACTGGGGTCCACACCGGACGGGTTGTGGACCCCAGTTTCCCTTGAGGACCGGGCCGTCATCTCACGACGGCCCGGCCCGCCCGCGGGCTACTGCCGCGGCGGCTGAGCCGTAGGGGGAGGCGGATAGCCGCCGGGGCCGCCGGGCTGCTGGTACGGGTTGGGCGGCGGTGCGCCGTACCCGGGACCGGCCGGGCCGCCGCCCCCGTAACCCACGGGAGCGCCGAGGCCGCCTCCGGGCGGCGGGCCGTTGCGCCGCCCCTTGCGCCGCACCGCCACCACGATGGCCACGATGACGGCCACGACGAAGAGGCCGGCGCCCGCCACCAGCGCGATGAACAGCGGGCTCATACCGGGCTTCTCCACGGCCTGCGAGGAGCCGCCCTTACCGTCCGCCCCCTCGGAGCCCGCACCGCCCGCGGACGGCGAGGGCTGCGTCTCCGGCATCGTCAACGGCCCGTTCCTGGGCCCCGCCGGAATGTCCCTGGTGAGCGCCGCGAGCGGCTGGATGAATCCGTAACCGTACTTCTCGTCGGGAAGCGGCGTCCCCTTGGCGGAATCGGGAAGACCGGCCGACTTGGTCAGCCGGTTGACGATCTGCCCGGCGGTGAGGTCGGGGAACTTCTCGCGCAGAAGGGCGGCGGCGGCGGAGACGTAGGCGGTGGCGTCGGAGGTGCCGGTGCCTTTTTGGTAGAGGGAGCTGCCGCTGCTGCCGGCGGAGACGATGTCGACACCGGGAGCGCTGAGCAGAACCTGCCGCCCGTAGTTGGAACCGGACCAGATTTCGCCCGTGTTCCTGACGGCGCCGACGGCGACTACGCCCGGATACCGGGCCGGGTACTGAATCGCGTTCTCGCCGCCGTTGCCGTCGTTTCCTGCTCCCGCCACGATCAATACATCATGCTTCACGGCATAAGAGATCGCGTCGAGTTCTCCGTCTCCGGACGACCCCGTCTGAGAGATGTTGATGACCGAGGCGCCCTTGTCCACGGCATAACGGATGGACCTGCTGAAGCCGTCGCCACGCAGGCCCTTGTCACGGATCGGGAGGATCTTGGCATCCGGAGCCAGTCCCTTGACTCCCGCTGCCGCCCCGGAGCCGTGCCCATGAGCGGCGATGATCGAGGCCATCTGGGTGCCGTGGGTGTCCCCGTCCTTCGGCTCGGCCTGGTCTCCCCCGTCGATGAAGTCCTTGCCCGGAAGAACATTTCCCTGCAGGTCCTGATGCCGGGAGTTGACCCCGTCATCGATGACGGCGACCGTGACTCCCTTGCCGGTGGAGACTTTCCAGATCTCCTCGGCCTTGAAGGATTGGAGAGGCCACTGGGCGTCCCGAATCTGATCGGCCGAAGCGACCGGCGCGGCGCCGAAGAGCAGCGCTCCCGCCACGACCGCGCCGCCGACTGCACGCAGCGTCCGCGTGAAGCTCATGCTGTTACACCTCTCCGAACGGACGGGGTCCACAGCCCAGAGAGCAGCGGACCCCGTTCCCTCACAACCGAATCGCGGACGACAGGTTCCTACTCGATGACCTTCGGAGCAACGTTACGCTCCGTCGCCCAGGTCTCCTCGTCCTCGACGAGGTAGTCCGGGCGCTCACCGTTCTGCCGCTTGTCCTTGCTCTTGGCGGCGTGCGCACCGTGTGCGCCCGGCATGCCGGTGGGGCGCCGGCCACCGGCACCGGCACCGGCCTGGGCGCCACCTCGGCTGCGGTGCAGACCCGAGCCGCCCTGCGCGGCGCCACTGGCCTTGCCGCTGCCGGCACCGATGACGCCGCCCTTCTGGCGAGCCAGCGCACCGCTCTTGACTCCCGCGGTGCCTTTTGCTCCCGCGCCCTTGGCCGCCCCCGCGGCGCCTCCCATTCCAGGCATGCCGGGCCGGCCGCCACGTGCGCCGGCCCCCGCGCCCGCTCCGGAACCCGTTCCCCCGCCGATGCCCGGTCCAGCACCCACCTTGCGTCCTCCGGCACCGATCCCGCCGGCCGGCGGGATAGCGCCGCCGGGACCGGACAGTCCACCGCCTCCGATGCCGCCGCCAGGGCCGATGCCCCCTGCGGGACCGGTGTTCAGCGAGCCGCCGGCACCGCCGCCGATACCCAGGCCTCCGCTGAGGCTGGTGCCGGCACCGGCCGCGCCCCCCGTTCCGGGAGTGGAATGGAAGCCGTCAAGTCCGGTGCCGATGTGCGGCGCCGGCGTTCCGGGCACGGGCCGGGCGGAGCCGATTCCTCCGCTGATGCCCGGGGTGGTCGGCGTGTTGGGAGATTTGATTCCTCCGGCGGAAAGGCCCGGCCCCTTGCCCATTCCTGCGAGCGACGGCGGGCCCACCTTGTGGGTCCCCGAAGAACCGACCGGCATGGGCATGGCGATGGGCGCAGGCGGGTCACCTGCCGGAGGACCGGGATAGTCCTCGGAAGTACCGACGTTCCTCCGCCACGTCCCCATCGACTTGGCCTGCGACACATAGGCCGCGCCCAGCTGCTCCATCTTGACGGCCATGCGCAGCTGCTGTTCCTTGCCGGCGGACAGGCTGTCACTGTTGTTGTCGAGCGCCTGCTGGGTCGTCATGTGCGGATTGCCGAGGTCGCGCTTGAGGCCGGAGTCGTCGCGTGATCCGCCGTCCTGGAGCCAGTTCACCGCCTTGTTCATGGTGCTGGGCTTTTCCATCGACTCGATCTCGGGCTTGAGCTGCTCCAGCACCTTGGCGGCATTGCTCATCGCGGTCGAGGTGTAATCGGCGTACAGAGCCCCGTCCGCGATCTTCTTGCTGATCTTCTGGGCCTGGGCTTTGAACTTGTCGGCAGCGCTCCCGTGCCAGTGCTGGAGAACCTCTTCGATGGCTGCGTCGAAGGCACCCTTGATGCCTCCGCCCCGGCCGCCGACGAGCTGGTCGTGCACGTCCTTCCAGCCCCGCGAGACATTGTGGACCTCACCGGGGTTGGCCGCCTTGACCATCGCCTTCATGGTGTCCATGTCCATACTGGCGAAGTTGGTCTCGTGCTCGGCTCTATAGCACATTGTCGCCGGGATGTACTCGTACCCGCCGTCGCCACTGCTCACGATTCAATTCCCCCTTTTGTTCTTCCGCACTGATTCCACAGCCGCCGCACCGTCGCCGTACTGCCGCACGATCACGCGCCGGACATGTTCGTCGAGGTCTCGACTTCCTGGTTCTGATAATTCCCGTGCACCTTACGCGTCTTGGTGCCGAACTCGTCCACGACGCTGTGGAGGTGCTTCACGACTTCCTCGATGTGCACCTTCATCTTCTCGTGCGCCTCAGTCAGCTTCCGTGCCTCGGTGAACGTGGCGCCGGGGGCGTCGGCGCCCAGTGCGTTGCGTGAGAGCGAGGTCTTGTAGCGGGCGTCCGAGTTGGCGTTGCCGAGGTCCTTCAGGATGCCGTTGAGCTTCCTGATGGTGTCCTCAAGAGCACTCAGATCAACGCGGTATTGCTCACCCATGAATTGACTCCCCGTGTGTGTGGAAACCGTTCTTGCGGCGCCAGTCGCGGACGGCGACCGAGGTGCCGACGACCATCGCGACCGCCAGGACCCCGCCTCCCACAATGTAGAGGGCGAACCGTGTGCGCCGTTCTTCGGTGCTTTCGCCGAGGGTGAGGGAAGCGGGCTGGATGCTGCTGCCATCGGCGGAGGTGACCGGCTTGTCCGGCTTGGGCGCGGCGGTGGGCACGGTGTCGTCCTTGAGGGCGGCCACCGGGTCGACGACACCCCAGCCGATGTTGTGGTCCGGGCCGCGGCGCACCCGTTCCGCGGTCTGTTCGAGGTGCCAGATGAGCTGCTGCGGCGTCCAGGTCTTGTGGTGCGCCTTGAGGAGGGCCGCGGCCCCGGCGGCGTACGGCGCGGCGAAGCTGGTGCCCTGGTCGACGCAGTTGCCGCCCTTGGGGACCGTGGAGACCATGTCGACGCCGGGGGCGGCGAGCGAGACGAAGGCGCCGGCCTGGGAGAACGGCGCGCGCTCGTTGTTGCGGTCGGAGGCGGCGACGGCGAGGACGTTGGTGAACTCGCCGGTGAACGCGGCGGGGTAGGTGTTCTGCTCCTCGCCGCTGGCGCCGGAGTTGCCCGCCGAGGCGACGATCAGGATGCCCTTGTCCTCGGCCTTCTTGACGGCCAGCTTCAGGGAGGGCAGCAGCGAGGGGTCCGCGTTGGTGCCCTGGGAGATGTTGATGATGTCGACGTCGGCGGCGACGGCGTCGTTGATGGCCTTGGCGAGACTGTCCGCGGTGCCCGGTTTCTCCTGGTCCGTCTGCTGGAACGGGATGACCTTGGCGCCGGGCGCGATGCCGTGGAAGCCGGAGGTGGCCCGGGGCTGCGCGGCGATGATGCCGGCGACCTTGGTGCCGTGGCCCACCCGGTCGTCGGTGGGGTTGCCGTCCTTGACGTACGTCTTGCCGCCGGCGCCGATCGCGGGGCGGATCTGGGCGTTGCCCGCGTCGATGCCGGTGTCGATCACGGCGACGCGGATGCCCTCGCCCTCGCCGTACGCCCACATCTGCTTGGTCAGCAGGCGTTGCAGGGACCAGGGGGTTTCCTTGATGTCCTCGGTGTTGAACCTGCACTGCCCGTCGTTGAGCGGCACGTTCTCGTCCGCTGCGGCCGGGGTGGCGGCGGCGCAGGACAGGGCGGCGGCGCACACCGCCGTCGTCAGTGCGCCCGCCGCGCGGCGGCGCCCCGTTCGGTGGCCAATGACGCGGGATCCCACGGGTGGTCTGCTCTCCCTGTGTGGCGGAATGGGCGGAAGCGAGGTGCGGGGAGGGTGGAGCGTCGGACGTCCGGTGTGGGGGAACGCGGGGGCGGAGGTCCGTGGTGCGGCGGGGACGCCGTGAGGGGGTGGCGGACGGCAGAAGGGCGAGCGCACTGTGGGTGCGCCCGCCCTCATCGGCCGCTGTGCGGGCCGTTCGGGCCGCTCAGCCGGTGCCGTCCGTAACGTGGTGCCGACGCGGGGTCAGGCGCCCCAGATACCGGCGTTCTTGTGCTCGGTGCTCTGGTAGTTCTGCGCGGCGGTGTCCAGCGCCTTGGCGATGGCCTCCAGGGTCTGCTGGAGCGAGGCGGCCCGCTGGTCCCACTCGCGCTGGCGGGCCTGGTAGCCCTCCTGCGCCGCGCCTTCCCAGCTGGCGGCGATCCGCTTGACGCCCGCCTCCAGGTCGTCGAGCTGGGTGCGGATGTTGTTGGCCGTCTGGCGCACGTCGCTGGACGCCTGGGTGATCGTCGCGAAATTGACGAGGATCTGTCCGTTGGACATGGTGTCTCCTCAGGGAGTTGATGGGGTCCTGATCGATTCACGGACCGCGGTGGGGCGGCGGGACCTGCCCGTCCGCCGTACCGCGGCGGTGGGTGCCGGGCGCCGCCGGGCGGCGGCGCGGACCCCTCATCCGAACGGGGACGCCTGCGCGGAGACCTGCGACATCGACTGGGCCTGCTCCTCTTCGGACGCCACGTAGTTCTTCGTGGTCGCGTCGATCGCTTCCTTGATCTCGGCGAGGAGCTGGTTGATGCGGTTCGCGTCGTCGTTCACCTGCGTCTGCAGCTGGTGGTACGAGGTGGCCGCGGCGCCCTTCCAGCCGGAGGTGATGCTCTCGACGACCGTGTTCAGGCGTCGGATCTCCCCCTGGATCGACTGGTTGACCGTGGAGATCTTGCCGCTGAACGCGACCATCTCCTCTTCGGTGGTTGTGAACTGACCAGCCATGGTCAACGTCCCCCATGAGACTCGTACGTCGTGCCGCGTACGCCGGAGCGTGACGCGGTTGGCATCTCCTGTTGACGCCTTCGGCCACTTTAACCACTCCGCACCCCGGCCCCCAACAGAGGGGATCGGGCATTGCGACGGGATCACCACATCGTCAACTGAACGTTGCGGAAATGTTGTTGGGCCGAATCGGACACATGCGATTCTATCGGTTCAGAGAGTTTCCGCTCAAGAATGTTGCCGCGGTACCCCTGTGCGACGGAACGACTTCTTTCGCCGTACCGTGCGGATCACTGCCGTGCGGGAGATCGCTAACGGCCGCAAAAGCCGCCGGGGACCGTGCGGGCGGGCCGCGCATTTCCGGCCCGCCCCCGCTCCGGGTCAGGAGGTCTGCGTCTTCTTGGCGCTGTCGACATCCAGCGCCGGCCCCTCCGACAGGAGCTCGGACCACGCCTTGAGGATCGTCGGGGCGTGCACGCCCTTGTAGCCGAGGCGGACGGCCGTCTGGTTCGTCTCCTTCTCGGCGTTGCCCGCCTTGTGGGCGCTGTCGTTGTTGACCGGGACGGAGTAGCGCAGGCCGGTGTCGGTCACCAGGAACAGCGAGCCGGTCTTCTGGGCGGGCGTGCTGACCTGCTGGTAGAGCAGGCCGCTGCCCGGGGTGACGTAGGAGCTGGCGCCGTCGGCGACCTTGGCGGGGTAGTCCTTGCCGACCCAGGTCTGCATGTCCGGGACGCCGTTGGGGTAGCCCAGGGCCTTGCCCGCCTCGCCCGCGTACTGGGTACTGGTGCCGCGGTAGACGCTGCACGTCACACCGCTCGCCGTACGGCCGGCCAGGCCGCCGGCCCCCGCCTCCCTGCCGAAGTCGTTGGCCATCCGCACGGCCTCGGTCGGCCAGGGCATGGGGTAGTCGGTGGTCGGGACGGTGCCGAGGAACTGGACCGGCCGCCCGTCGGCGTCCTTCATCGGGTCGATGGCCGCGGTGGAGACCCCGACAGGCTCCAGCTTGTCGCCGTCCTGGTGCAGGTCCCGGGCGTTCTGGCCCTCCAGCAGCAGCTTGGCCACGAAGTCGGACACCTGCTGGACGCCCTCGGCGAGCACGACGTACTTCTGCCCGCTGCCGCGGACCTCCAGGACCTGGCCGATGGTGTTGTACTTCTCCGGCACGCCCTTGGCGTGGCTCTTGCCGCCCGCGCCGGGGACCGTCGGCATGAAGATCGGGACGGGGCTCTGGATGAGGGTGCTCATCCACTGGTCGGTGACGTCCTGCGGCTCGGTCTCACCGAAGACGACCCGGCGCAGGATCTCGTCGGTGGCGGCCTTGCCCTGCTTGGGGCGCATCCCCTGGAAGGCGGAGTCGAACCGGAAGGCGATGCCGTTCTGGTCGACCAGCCACCGCTCGCCCTTCTGGTCGCGGACGTAGAGGGCCTCGTGCAGGTCCAGCTTGCCCTTGCCCTCGACGAGCTGCTTGTCCTTGCCGCCGAGGACGAACACGACCTGCTGGGCCTTGGTGTTCCTGCCGCTGCCGGGGCGGTCGCACACCGCCCACACCTTCGCCGCGCCGGCGTCCTTGGCGGTGGGCAGCCTGTCGGGCGCGTACGGAATTCCGACGGCCGGGCCGTGCGGGATCTTTCCGTCGAGTTCTTCTTCCTTGACGTTGACGACGTTGAACTTGTCCGGGTCGAGAAGGAGGCGCGCCGAGGCAAGATTCAGGACGGGGTGGAGGAGTTTCTCCTTCTTGCCGTCCTTCTTGCTCTCCAGGACGACATAGCGCGTCGTGGACTTGTCACCCACGATGACGTTCTTCGCGGGATCGTCCCAACCCTTGGGAGCGACCGGCTTGATGATCCCGCAGGCACCGAATCCGACGAGTATCACCACGCCCGTCAGAATGCTCGGCAACACGGCCTTGAGGGGCCTGGGAGCACTCTCGATCGAGCCGTTCGGCAGCGGCTTCAAGAAAGCCGCATTCGTACGCTTCCGCGCGAACGAATACGCATTCAGCTCGTCCCGACGTGATGCCATTGTCGCTTTCTCTCCCCGCGTGTCCGATCAACCGTCGACCGCCCCCGGCGCACACGCCGCAGCGCCCTCTACTATGCCGTGTGTCGATCGCCCCGTACGGTACGGGGGCCACCTTCCCACGCACCAGTCTCAGCGGCGGTTGATACACCCAGAGGCACAATCAGTAGAGGAGCAGGCCGGGGGATGTCCAGCGCCACCAGGGCTCGACGCCGCAACGGACGGCATCAACAGCAACAGTCGTCCGGTGCTCCACAGAATGCGGGAATTGGTCAAAACGGCACAGTTCCGGGTAATGAAGGAAATGGGCTCAGCAGTTCGACGGAACGTCAGTCCGGGCCCGTGGTACCGCGACTGCGCCCCCAGGCCGGGAACATCGGCGGAATCCGCGTCCAGCAGCTGGCCATCATCGAGGTCGCCGCGGCCCTCGTCCTGGTGGGCTGGGCGGTCCATCCCGTCGCACTGATCGCCGCCGCCGTGGCGGCCGTCGTCCTCGTCCTCCTCGCGGTGGGCAGGCGGCGGCGCATCCCCCTGCCGGAATGGATCACCGCGGTACGGGCGATGAAGCGCCGCGGGAAGTCCGCCGACCCCTCCGCCACCCAGGGCGTCGATCCGGCGTTCGCCCCGGTCGTCGAGTGCGACCCGGCGCTGCGCACCTACGAGTACACCGACGCCGAGCAGCGCGCCGTCGGGTTCGTCGGCGACGGGACGTTCCTGACCGCGCTCGTCCAGATCGAGGCCCGGGACGAGCCGCTGCGCCCGCACAGCGGCAGCCGCATGCTGCCGCTCGACACCCTGCACACCGCGCTGGACGTGGAGGACATCCACCTCGAATCCGTGCAGTACGTGCAGTACACCCAGCCCGCGCCCGCCCCGCACCTGCCCGAACAGGCCGTCGCCGCCCGCTCGTACGCGCCGCTCCAGGCGCAGTCGCAGACCCCGGCCGTCCAGCTGACCTGGATCGCCCTCAAGCTCGACCCCGAGCTGTGCGCCGAGGCCGTCGAGGCCCGTGGCGGCGGGATGGACGGCGCCAAGCGGTCGCTGCTGCGCGCCGCCGACCAGCTCGTCAGCCGGCTCACCGCGCACGGGGTGCGCGCCCGGGTGCTGGACGAACGTGAGGTGGTGGCGGCGATCGCCACCGCGGTGTGCGTCAGCCCGCGCGCCGCCAACGGGGCGATGGGCCGCGGCGGATCGGGCCGCCGCACCCAGGAGACCATCCGCGCCTGGCGCTGCGACGACCGCTGGCACTCGACGTACTGGATCGGCCGCTGGCCCCAACTCGGCGAGGGCGGCGCCCCGTTGGCGGCCGTCACCCAGCTGCTGACGAGCACCGCGGCGATGGCGAGCACCTTCGCGCTGACCGCCTCGCACGGCGGCGGCCGCGCCCCCGCGATCTCCGGCTACGTCCGGCTGTCGACCCGCAGCGAGAACGAACTCTCCGCGGCCCACGCCGAGCTGGAGCGCCGCTCCGGCGCGGCGAAGGTCGGCCTGGTACGGCTCGACCGCGAGCAGCTCCCCGGCATCCTCGCCACGCTCCCCCTCGGAGGTACCCGCTGATGGCCGCTCCCGCCTCCCGGTCCCAGGCCCCCGCCGGCGAGGTCCGGCGCAGCGCCCCCGTCGTCGGCGGGCAGGTCCCCGCGGGCGGCCGCAGGCCCTCGCACCAGCCGCGTCCCGACGAACTCCAGCCGGGGGCCTCGGTCCCGAGGCCGCGGCCCGGCTTCGGGCTGCGCGGGCCGCGCCGCAGCCCGCATCTGCTGCCCCCGGGGGCGCTGTCGTCGCTGACGCTTCCGGTCGGCGACGACGGTGTGGTCATCGGCGTCGACCCGCAGAACCAGCCCGCCGTCCTGAGCGTGGTGCGCCCCGCGCCGCTGGAGATCGTGCTGGTCGGCGGTCTGTGGATGGCGCAGGTGCTGGCGCTGCGCACGGTCGCGACCGGCGCGCGGGTCGCGGTGGAGACCGCGCGCCCGCCGGCCTGGGCGCGGATGGCGCAGGCCGCGGGCGGCGGTCAGCAGTGCGTGTCGGTCCACGAGGTGCGCCAGATCGCGCCGCAGGGCCCGTCGGTCTCCAGCCCGGTGCTGGTCGTACGGGACATCGGCGCGCGTCCGCCGCGCAATCAGCTCGCGCCCGGACCCTGGCAGTCGGTACTGACGGTGCTGCCGTTCCTCGGCCCGAAGTCGCCGCGGCTGCTCGCCCGGGCCGATCTGGTGGGCCTTCAGCGGCTGTCGCCCGAGGAGGCGGAGGCCGTCACCCGGGTCATGCGGCTGCCGGAGCAGGTCGGCGCGGTGCTGCCGACGCTGAGCGACAACGCGATGCTGTGGTGCACCCGGGAGAACCATCAGTTCGTCATGACGCAGCCCACGGAGGCGGAGACGAACCTGCTGGGCGGCCCCCGCCGGATGGACTGAGGCGGCGCCGGCGGGCGCGCCCGTGAGCGCGTCCGCCGGTGTGCCGGACGGGCCCGGAAGACGACACGACGTCGACTGCCGTTCGGGGCCGACTCTTGATTAGGCTGTATGAGGAGCCGCGGAAGCACCTCGCCACGGCAGCCGGAACGGGGACGGAGACCGTTAATGTTGGCGCAATCCCGGGTGATGTCTTCCGACTTCCGCTCCATCCGATCGATCCGCCTGTATCCGGTCCTGCCGTTCAGGTGCGTTGCAGTAGGCCAGGAGGCACAGTGAACGAGCAGGAGGCTTTCCGTCGGGACGGGAACGAACCTGACGACGACCAGTCCGAATTCGATATGACCGGCGAATTCAAGATCGATTTCGCCGCTCCGGCCTGGTACGCGAGCAATGACACCGGCGGGGGCGCGAAGCCTCCTTCCGGGGATTCTCCCGCGTCGTCCGCCGCCGCGCCGGGGCAG
>NZ_JCANQV010000022.1:0-33096 GCF_059553635.1 Candidatus Streptomyces philanthi | reverse complement strand
ACCGTGCGGCCGTCTCCGCGGCGCGCCGTCGCCGCCCCGGGCGGTGGGGTCCGGAGGCCGGTGGCCTGGGCCGCGGTGCTGCCGGTCGCCGGGATTCTGACCTGCGGTGTGCTGCTGTGTGCCGGCCGGTACGGGTACCACGCCGACGAGTTGTACTTCCGGCTGCTGGGCCTGCGGGAACCGGCCTGGGGGTACGTCGACCAGCCGCCCCTGCTGCCCCTTCTCTACCGGGGCAGCATCGGCGTGTTCGGCGACACGCTGTGGGCCGTACGGGTGCCCGGTGCCATCTGCTTCGCGGCGGTGGTGCTCCTGGGCTCCGCGATGACCGCCGAACTCGGTGGCGGACGCCGGGCGCAGCTGCTGGCCGCGGCGGGACTGGGGACCTCGTTCATGGTCCTGCTCTACGGCCACTACGTTCTGACCAACAGCGTGGATCTCGTGGCCTGGTGTGCCGTGGAGCTGACCGTGCTGCGTGCGCTGCTGCGGCGTGACGGCAGGTGGTGGCTCGCGGCGGGCGCGGTGTGCGGGCTGGCCCTGTACGCCAAGTACATCGTGCTGGTGCTGCCGCTCTCGCTCCTCGCGGCCCTGGCGCTGGCGGGGCCGCGCGCGGTCTTCCGCGACCGGAGGCTGTACGCCGGGGCGGCCCTGGCGCTGGTGCTCGGCGCGCCGAACCTCGTCTACCAGGCGACGCACGGTTTCCCGCAGGCGCAGATGGCACACGCCCTGGCCGAGGCCCACGGCGGGGACGGTGTGAGCCGCTTCGTGGTCACCCTGGTCTCCTACATCGGCTTCGTCCATGTGCTCTTCTGCGTGGTGGGGGCGGTGGCGCTGTGGCGGGAGCGGGCCTGGCGCCCCGTGCGGGCGCTCGTGCCCGGCTTCCTCGTAGGCGCCCTCGCCGTGCTCCTCGCACAGGGAGGACGCGGGGACTACGTCGCCGGGTACCTGGTCGTGCTGTTCGCCGCCGGCTGCGTCCCGGCGGCCGCCTGGTCGGCCCGGGGCCTTCTGCGCACGCCCGCCGCCACGGGGTTCCTCGCCCTCGGCGCCGGCCTGAACCTCGTCCTCGCGCTCCCCCTCCTGCCGGCGCACTCCCTCACCCGCGTCACGCTCAGCGACCTGGCGGTGGAGAGCATCGGCTGGCCGTCCCTGGCCGCGCAGGTCGCCGCCGTCCACCGGGGGCTGCCACCGGCCGACCGCGCGGCCGCGGCGATCCTCACCGGCAACTACGGCGAGGCCGGCGCCCTCGACCGCTACGGCCCGGCCCACCACCTCCCCGCCGTCTACAGCGGCAACAACGAGCTCCACCGGCTGGGCCCGCCCCCCGACTCCGTCCGCGTCGTCATCGCCCTGTCCGTCGACCGCGCCCGCCTCGCCGCCGACTTCGCCGACTGCCGCGCCGCACCCCCCGCCGACGACCACACCGGCATCGCCACCACCGAACACCACGCCACCATCACCGTCTGCCGCGACCCCCGCGCCCCGTGGCGCGAGTTGTGGCCCCACTACCGCGCCCTCAAGCCGTACGGGGTGCCGTAGGGCCGGCGGCCCCCGACACTCCCGGGCCGAAGGCGGCACCACCTGCACATTGGTGATACGGGCCGACGAACGCAGCCCGGTCTTCACCACCGTGAACCGACGGTGCTCAGGACGCCGCGAGGCCGCCGGGTCCCAGCATCCCGGCGAAGGACGGCCAGATGTCCTTCGCGGAGACAGCGCGCGGGCCGGAGAGAACTTCCACTACTTGTGGCGCGAGAGGTCTTCAGCGATTGGCCCGGAGTCGGGAACGCGTGACCACCACCATTTCCTACCCGTCGAGTCAACATCGGCAATTTTCAGCATGCGCCGCTCGGGGTCTTCCACAGTGTACGAGCGGAATTGCCCGTCAGCTTCGGCGATATATCGCTCCAGTTTCTCCCGCAGTGAAGGCCGGAGGCGCTCCAGCGCCCTCTCCAAATGATCACGCAAGAAAAGTGTGCCCGCGAGGTCATGCTCACCCCACACTGTGCGGTTCGACGACGGCAGCGAGCGATCCGAATCGATCTTCTCCACGCTATTTTCCCACGCCACCGCGAGATCGATGGAGTCGCGCCGCGCATTCCCTCCAAGGGATACGGACGCCGTCTCAATCTCCGCGATTTCGGCATCATTGAGCATGATCCGAATTCCGAGAGGAATGTCTCGCACTACTATCTCCCTGGGTAGTAGGTCGTGGACCGCCAGGACATATCGTAGTTCACGACGGCCAGAACACCCTTGTAGTCAAACCTTTCGGCGTTCTGGCCGTCGTTTTTCTGACCCTTCACATTCGTCAAGGCAGCATCTATCTCAGACTTGCCCGGACGCCCCATCACAGGATTGCCATCGCCAGCATGCCCGTGGGCGAACTCGACGATCTCATCCTTGGTGAATTCGCTGTTTCCGAAGCCTTCTGTGTTCGCTTCGTATTCTTCACCGGCTGACCCCTGGTGGTCGGTCCGCATCGGCGAGACGTTGTCATCGCCGGTCATGCGCATCACGAGGTCGCCTGCGCTGGCGGCACCGCCGGACGCGATGAGTCCGGCGGAATCGACCTTGATCCGTGTGGGCCTGCCCCCGTGCCGCAGTTCCTCGCCGTCGCACCGCCAGGCGGGCATATGCCGCTGATCACGGGACGGCACAGCCCGCCGCGGCTCCTGTAACCAGGAACTCGATCAACCGTCCTCGGTTGGGGGAGGCTGCCCCTCAGCCCCGTACGCAAGCTTCCCCCGAAGGTCTTTCCGGCCATCTCGTCTCAGAAACCGCAAGATCGTCGGACAAGACCGTTCTTCTCCACGAGCGCGTGGTACGCCGTTACTACGCTGCCCGGAATGTGCGAAGTCGAATACCGGAGCAGTGGAGTTCCGTTGGAGGAGTATGAACTCACCCGCGGGGACCACCGCCGTCAGAAGCAGAGCGAGGAGATCAGCGAGTCGGTTCGACGTCAGGTCGAGGAGGACAACGCCAAATGCCGGGCAGACCCAGCGATGGCGGAGCGCCACCGCCAAGCATTCGAGAACACCGCGAAACTGATGCAGTCCTTCAAGAAGGCCGACCACGAGATCACGCGGTGGCGTGTCAGGCTGTACTGCGACCACATCATCGAGACGAAGACGCACTACACGTACACCGACCCCGTCTCCGCCGGGGCACACAGCAAGCGATGCCCTGAGTGCGGGGAAGACCAGCAAACAATCGTGGCCTTCGAACCCATCGGACTGCGCGCCGAGCCACCGAAACCAACGGAACCCATGCCTCCTCCGCTGCCCCCGAAGAAACCGTCACGAGCCGAGCTCGAACGACGCGTTAAGGCCCTGGAAGAGGAGAACGAACGTCTTCGGGCGAAACTCAGCGGTTGAAAGCGGACCCGTTCCGAGATCCACTGGTTCGTGGCAGCCCACGACCCTCTTCGCCGTATCCCAGGACAGCGATACGGACATGGCCCCGCCCCCAGGGGCAGTCAGGAGATGAGGACCCCGTCCAGGTACTCCTGTACCGGTTCGAACAGTCCGTACGGCACGTACTGCGGGATCTCACCATGGGCGACCCAGGCCAGTTCGGCCAGTTCCTCGGTGTCCGCGACGTGCGCCGTACCGTCCAACACCTCGCATGCGGTGTACGACATCAGCCGGCCCGTCTTCGGGTGGACGCGCTCGCCGAGCAGCTTCACGGCCGCCACAGTCAGCCCGGTCTCCTCCTGGGTCTCCCGCACAGCGGCGTCCTCGCGGTCCTCGCCCGGCTCGACCTCTCCCGCCGGGAACTGCCAGGAGAGCTGTCCCTCGCTGACCCGGCGGCGGACCATGAGCACGCGTCCCTCGTTCACGACGATGGCGGCGGCGATGCCCGGGCGCTTGTCCGTGTTCTGCTGCGTCACGTCTGCTCCTCCAGAACGGCAAGGATGGGCGGGAAGATCGTATCGACGGGGATGAAGCGGGGCACCGCGTTTCTGGGGACCCACATCACGTCGATGTTCTCGACCGTATCGCTGTTGGTGGCCTCACCGGCCAGGTACTCGCACAGGAAGTACTCGCACAACACGCCGGTCACGGGGTGAAGCCGGTTCCCGAGGTGCTGCCGGACCGCGCAGTGGACTCCCGTTTCGTCCAAGGTCTCCCGCACAGCGGTGGTCTCCGCCTTGCCTCCCGGCTTGATGACCCCGGCCGGGAACTGCCACGTGATTCCAGCGGCGTTGTCGTCCCGCCGGCACACCAAGAGGACATCACTGTCGCGGACGACCACCGCGATGGCCACCCTCAGCGCCTGCGCGCCGGGCGGCGTCGAGTCCGCTGGGGCCCGTTCCTTGGCCAGCAGGAGCGTGAAGCGCTGCCTCGCAGCCGGAGGAGCCTGCTCATGGGCCGTGTCGAGGAGCTGTTGCATCTCTCTGCGAGGCACGACGGACGCGTCGGAGTGCCAGGTGGCCACGGTTCTCACGGCAATGCCCAGGTGGGCGGCGAACTGTTCGTTGCCGAGCCGTAGGGCGGATTGCAGCAGGCAGGCGTACCGGCCGCTCCAGCGCTCGATCACGTCCACAGGACTGCCCCCTCGTCGCCGCTCCGGTGCAGGAATCCGCGCGCCGAAAGCGCACTCCCACTGCACTGGCACTTCATGGTCGCGCGAGAAGAGCCCCGGAAGAATCGGAGTCACCAGGGGCCAAGGAATCACTGCCGAAGGCTCAGTCCCCTGGGAGACGCATGAGGGGCGCGAAGGCGCCAGACGACCACAAGGAGATTCTAGGTGCGTAGCCCCAGCGGATAGCGGAGACAGAGAAGCTGGCCGAGTCGGGCCTCTCAGTCGGCTGATCGGCCGCACCACGGCCGACATTCGCTCGTCCGGGGCATTGCCCGCACGCCCGAACCGCCCTGCCAGCGCCGGTAACCTCGACAGACGACGGCTGACCATCCGTCATGTTCGGTTGTTAGCAAGGCGAAAGGGAGTCAATGGCCGAGGTTGAGGCACACACTGTCGAGCGCACGCTCGTCCTGCTCAAGCCCGATGCTCTGGCGCGTGGCCTGGCAGGAAGGATCATCACTCGATTCGAGGACGCCGCGTTGAAGATCGTCGGCACCAAGATGAAGTGGATGGACGAGGAGTTCACCCGCCGACACTACTTCGACTTGGAGGAACGGCTGGGGTCGGAGGTCTACAGCGTCACGGCGACGTTTATGCAGCAGGGTCCGGTCATCGCCCTGGTGCTGGAGGGATTCGACGCCATCGCCACCGTCCGCAAGATCGTCGGCAGCACGTACCCGAACCAGGCTCCGGCCGGCACGGTACGTGGCGACTTCTCGCACTACAGCGCGGCGGCCAGCATCGCCTCGGGCAAGGCGGTCGCGAACCTCGTGCACGCCTCCGGCAACGCGGAGGAGGCCAAGCAGGAGGTGGAGCTGTGGTTCGACAAGGACGAGTTGCAGGACTACAAGACGCTCGCCGAGATCTTCACGTACTAGCAGCGGGTCATGGCGTCACCGCGGGGACACCAGGGCGTTGATCACTACTGGGGCACGACCGTTTGAACCGAGAGGGCACCATGACCAACCAGACCCGCCTGGCCTCCACCGACGAGCTGGAGTCGATCTTCCAGCGTGAGCTGGCGACCGACCGGTGGGCGGCCACCGAGACCGCCTACGCCCTGGCTGTGCGCCACCGTGACCTGGGCGACTGGCCCGCGTCGCGTGAGTGGGCCCAGCAGTGCCTGCGTCTGCTGGAGGGCTTCCCCAGCGAGACGGAGGAGCAGGTCGCCACCGGCCGTACGTCGGTGGGAGGCGTTCAGCTGCCGTCCTACCTGCACTCGGGAGTCGTCGAGGAACGCTTCGGCACCCTCGGCTGACACCTCACGATCCACCGGGGTGATGCGGCCGACACCCCCATCGGCCGCATCACCCCATGCTCGACCACCAACCCCATAGCGATCGCCCGACCGGACAGCCCGCACGGCAGGGTCCGGCTGGCTTCGCCATGCCTGAAACGAGGAGGCAACAGCCCCGTGGCCGTCGAGATCGAGATGCGCGCCCGCTTCACCAAGGAGGTCCACGACCAGCTCGTCACCCGCCTGAAGGCGGACGGGGAGGACCTGGGCCCCGACGACAAGCACATCTACTTCTACGTGCTGCCCGACCAGCTCCTGAAGGTCACCGACAACACCGCCGCCGGTACCGCCAAGATCACCCTGAAGGGGAGCAAGATCGGGCAAGGCGCGGCCTTCGTCGAGACCGAGTTCACCATCGCGCCCGCCGACGTTCCCGCCGCGGTGAAGGTGTTCAACGCCCTCGGGTTCGAGACGGCTATGCATGAGGCGTTCAACTTCCGTCGCAACTTCCGCTTCGACGGCGTCGAGATCGCGGTCAAGTGGAGTGAGGCGTGGGGCTACCACGCCGAGTTCGAGGTGCTGCTGGAGGACGGCGCCTCGGACGCCGAACGCGCTGAGGCCGAGGCCAAGATCACGGACGTCGCCACGGCGCTCGGCGTGACCCTGATGACGGAGCAGGAGCTGGCCGACTTCATAGCCGCCTTCGAGGCCACAGAGAAGGTGCGCAAAGCGCGTGATGAGCAGGCCGCGCCGATCCGGTAGGCAACACCACCGCGGAGACCACCAAGGGGGTGGGCACGAGTGAGCACGACCCCGTTGACCGCAAGTCTGATCGACCTGGCTGCCCGAGGGCAGCTCCCGCTCCACCAGCACATGGACCACGCCACCATCGCGTGGATCAGCGACAACAGGCCCGATCTTCCGCCGACGCCGCAGACGGCCTTGCGCCCGCGGTCGAAGGAACTGCTCGCGCACGGTGGACTGCCCACCCGGTGGTGGGTCGCCCCCCGCCTGTACACATCGCTCCACGGCGTCCGGCACGCCATGAGGACGGCGGCGCTCGCCGCCGTCCTCGCCGAGGCGAACGGCCTCGACGACGCCGATGCCGCCACGGCGATCCTCGCCGCCGCCGTACACGACTGCCAGCGGCGCCACGACCAGGACGACCGCGGTCATGGTGCCCGCGCGGCCATCTGGCTCGCCGCGAACGCCGACACGGTCTGGGGCCACTTCGGCCTCACCCCCACACCGCGGCGGATCGTGCAGGTGGCCACCGCCGTACGACTGCACGACGTCCCGTACGAGGCGTTCACCGCGGACGACAGGACCGACCACGCCCGGGCCGAGCACATCACCGACATGGTCAAGGCCGCCGACGCTCTGGACCGGTACCGCCTGCCGAAGCTGAAGTGGTGGCCGGACGCCCGGTACGTCCGCGAACCCGCCTTCGACCAGCTGCGGGGCCTCGCCTTCGACCTGGTCCTCGTCTCGGAGCGGGCCTATCTCGCCGGGGTCAGCGGCACTGCGGCCGTGCGTTGCGCGCTCGCCGAGAAGGGCCTGGTCTGACCATGGAATTTCTCGACGCCTACCACCTGTGGGCCGACGCCCACGCCTTCTTCGACTCCGCCCTCATTCCCAGCCCCTCCAACCGCACCGACCCGCTCGCCGCCCAGGCAGCGGGCTGGGAACGAAGGCTCGCCGAGGAGACTCCGAACGGCCACCTGCTGCGGCAGAACGCCCTCTTCGCGGCCCTGAGCAGAAGCGGCAAACTGCACCTGCTGCACGTCACCCACGCCCTGGAGGAGATCAGCCGCCAGGGCGTGCTCTACCCGTCGGGCGGCTGCCTCGTCGGGAGCATCTACTGCGCGCCGCTCACCGCGACCGACCGAGGCTTCCGCATGCACAACCTCGGTGCCTATGTCCTGGCCAAGGAAGCGCCGACCTTCCTGGCCAAGCTCGGCGTGACCGATCGCGTCCCCACCCCGCTGATCTTCGAGATCGACGCCCCGCCTCAGGCGTACCGAGGGCTCGCCGGCGTGGACTACCTGCGCCTCGGCCTCATCCACCTGCGGATCTACAGTCACCTGGAATACCTGCTGAGCAAGAACGAGCGGCACCAGCTGCGCGAGAGCGTCGTCAGCCGGGTCAAGAACTCGTCCGCGCTCCTCGCTGCCGCTGCCACTGTCGCCTACCAGGGCACCCAGGTCGACGCCGAACCGTTCCTGAAGCTGCTCGACGGGACGATCCCCCGCCTGCCGATCCTCGGCTACCTGTACTTCGAAGCGGTCGCCGAGTACCTGATGCTCCACTCGACCTCCCACCACACCCGGCGCCTGGCCGAGCTTGGCGAGCTGAACAACTGGCTGTACAAGGAGATGCTGTTCGCCTCCTTCCCCGCCATGGCCGGCAAGTTCGACCTGGCGAGATTCCGTCCCCACCCGAAGCAGCTGGCCGCGCTCCTCCACCACGTCGATCCGACCATCGACACCAACCACGCGAGCGCGTACCTGGTTGAGCGGATCAGTTACCTCGTCGCCGCCCGCCTCTTCGCGCCTGGCGACGCCCCGGAAGCCTGGCATCACACTCGCTGGGAGTTCGACTCGCTGGCCACCCAGCTCGGACCACTCCTCGGCCACCTCATCCACCGGGAACTGCGCACCTTCGGCCGCTACCCCGACTTCTACTTCTACTTCGACCAGCACAAGGCGCTGCAAGCCTGGAACTACTGGAACCACATGGACATCGTCGCACCGTTCAACGGCACGATGCCCAAGGGCGAGATCGGCATCAACCCGGCCTACCCCAACCTCGACTACCGCGTCTGGCGCGCGGAGCAGGACGGTGCCGGCCACCTCCACCCGGCCGAAGAACTCTCGCTGACCATCGCCCCGCGGCTGGTGGACATCAAGTACACCCTGATGCGCAACAACCAGTGGACCGCCCCCGCGCCCAGCGTCGCCTGATCCGCGAACCAGGCGTCGGGGCCGTCCGCGAGGCCCCGTACCCGGCAGCCCGTCCCCACATGCACGTGCCCCCGGCTCTCACCACCGCCGGGGGTACAGTCGCGCGCTCCAGTGACACGGGCCGACGAACGCGGTCCGCGGATCACCGACGGAATCCACGGCACTCAGGACGCCGCGAAACCGCCGTCCTTCAACGTCCCGACGAAGGACGACCAGGCGTCCTGCCCGAAGACCGCGTACGGGCCGGACGGGTTCTTGCTGTCGCGTACCGCATGTCCCCCGTCGGCGGTGTGGGCCGTCTCCACGCAGTTCCCCGACTGAGCGGAGTAGGACGACTTCCTAAACGCGCTGACGATCTCAGGCTTCACGATTCCTCCTTCCCTGCGGCAGTCCGCCGGGCGCAACAGGCCGAACACGCCCGGAGCCCCCCATCTCATGCGGCGGGGATTCCGAGCGCATCCGCTTCCCGCTCAGAACGACGCGGAATCAGCGTTCTTCAGCGTCTCCACGAAAGACGACCAAGCTTCTATGCCGAAAACCAGCTTCGGACCGGTTCGGTTCTTGCTGTCACGGACCGGCACGTTGCGGGAAGCGCCGGTGCCAACCTCCACGCACTGGCTGTTGGCACTGCTGTAGCTGCTCGTCCGCCACTTCACTTCAGAGCCAGTTGCCACTCTCAGTAACCTTCCTTCTCATTCTTTTCCTCTCGCGGCCTCAGCCAGTATGTCGGCGCTGTCCTTCGGCCCCAGGGCCACCGCTTGCAGGTGTTCGAACATCGACTTGTAACGTCTCACGTCTGCCTCTTCCTCCAGGAAGAGGTCACCGGCTGGACTGTCCACGTGGACCAGCTCAGGGTCGATCGGATCCGGAAAATCCATGTGCACGAACGCACCGGTCATGCCGGCGTGCGCACCCACGCGGAAAGGGATCACCTGAAACGTGACGTTCGGCTCATCCTTCAGTTCGAGCAGACGCTCCGCCTGCTCCCGCATCACCGCTGGTCCGCCGACCACGCGGCGAAGCGCTGCCTCATCCACGATTGCCCAGAGCTGCAACGGGTCCTCTTTGGTGAGCAATGACTGCCGCTCCATCCGGGCCTGCACCCGCTGTTCGACTTCTTTCTTGCTCGCCTTCGGCAAGCCTCCCTCGATGGCAGCCCTGGCATAGCTCTCCGTCTGCGCCAGTCCTGGCACGAAGAGGGATTCATAGTTCCGTACTGTGCGCGCCTCGGCCTCGAAGCCGATGTAGGCCGCGTACACCTCGGGCAACTCCGAGTGGTACGGCCGCAACCATCCTCTGTTGTTCGCCCCGCTGTACGCCGCCATCAGTTCCTCGCGCTGGGCATCGGTGGCACCGTACAGGTCCAGGAGTGCGTTCAGTGTCCGTTTCTGCGGGCGGGCTCCTCGGCGTTCCACTCGGTAGAGGGTGGCCTCGTTGATCTGGGTCCGCGTGGCGACATCCTCCCGCGAGAGCCCTGCCTCCGAGCGCAGCCGACGGAGTCCCGCTGCCAGCCGCCGCATCCTCACGGTTGGCGGTCGTTTGAGGTTCTCGGGCACGTCGTTCTCCTCTTCCCTGTTCCGTTCCGGTGAGTGTGGGCGACCGGACGCAGCGGCTCAAATCATCTGAACGCATGGCAGCACTTCGCAAGGATTGCATTCTATGGATCGGCAGGGGCATGCTGTGCGTCGTGCTCACGTTCCGTACATCAACGCGGTGTCGCTTGAGTTCTTTTGATGCTCCGTCATGCGCACCAAGGGGATAGCCATGTCCGCACGCGCTCGACCCGTTGTCGAACTTCCGATCGTCCGGCCGCCCTGGGTCGGCTACCGCCTGCCGGCGGCGCCGTGGGGGGCCGGGTTGGCGCGGAAGGCCCTGCGGCGGCAGTTGCGGATATGGGGCGTCGATGGCGAACCGGCGGAGGACGCCGGGTTGTTGGTGTCCGAGCTGGTGACGAACGCGGTCGCGGCGGTGGGCGACGGGTGCCGGGAGATCGGTCTGCGGGTGGAGCTGGCGGGCGGTCTTCTGCGGCTTGAGGTGCATGACGCGAGCAGCGAACTTCCGCTGCTCCAACACGTCGAGGAGGACGAGGAATGCGGACGTGGTCTTCTGCTGGTGGACGCCTTGGCATGCTCCTGGGGCGTCATCGCCGACGGCGCCACCGGGAAGTCGGTCTGGGCAGAGCTGCCGCCGCGTCGCACGCCAGGGTCGTGACGGCCCCCGGCGCCCGCCCCACCCGCCACAACCGGCCCGTTCTCTACCGCACACACTCCGAGGCGCATACGGCCGACGGGCGGGCGCCGATCGTCCTCGGCAGCCGGGTGTCGGCCTCCCCGCGGAAGGCGTTGGGCCTGCTCAGGCGGAGGGCGGTGGCGCTGGCGACGCAGTTGGGGGAACCGTACGACCGGACGGTTCGGGAATGGCTGGATGACGCCGTCGAGTACCGGTGGGCACTCGACGGGCTCGGCTGCGGCATCCCGTACGTCTTCGAGGCGGCCGACGGGGACGGATACACCTACACCCTCGTCGCCCGCCCGGACGCGGCCGCCCGTATGGCCCGGTTCGGGGTGGCGTGCGGGCAGTGGACCGTCCGGAGGGCGCCGTGACGGACGGAGTGACGGCGGCCGGGTACTGGTGCGAGCAGTACGTCTACCGCTTGCCGGACACGGGCGAGCCGGACTCGTGGGCGGCCCATCGCGCCGACAGTCCGTACCGGGCCTTGCGCCATGTGCGTTCCGGGGTACGGGAGTTCGTCCGTACGCTGCCGCCGGACGCGGGCCTTCGGGCGCCGCGCCGGGTGGACGAGGGTTACGTGGGCGCGTTGGCGGCGCTCCACCGGGGCGGGCCGTGCGGGTTCGTGCTCCACCACGGGGGTGTGCGCGTGGAGTGGTCCGTTCAGCCGGTGCGGTTTCTTCCCCTGGGCAGGTGTCCGTCCGGGCCGTCGCGTGTGCGGTGGGAGGTGTCTCCCCGGCCGCTCTGCCATGAGAACCGCGGCCGGGACACATCACCCGACGGACCGTTTTCGCCGACCACAAAGCGCCACATCACCGTGACCAGGAATTGTTCGAGCTCCGGATTGCCCACCATGGAGCGCCGTCACAGCTCCACCACGAGGAGCCGCAGACCGCCACCGGCCGGGCGCCTGCCCGTACAGCTCCGCGACCTGCCGCCCCACCCATGAGGTCCGACGGTCCGACCACACCCCCTATGACATAGTTCGCCTGCGGAGAGACCCGGGAGAGGAGCCCCCGGGCGAGATCCGACAGCGAACCCGGGAGGTACCGATGGCTGCCGAGTGGCGCCCCGTACGGCAGTCGCGGACGCATGAGCTCGTCCTGGAGACGATCGAGGAACGGGTGGTCGCCGGGGAGCTGAGGGCCGGTGACCGGTTGCCGCCGGAGCGGGAGCTGGCCCCCGCCCTGGGGGTGAGCAGGTCCGCCCTCCGGGAGGCGCTGCGCGTACTGGAGAGCATCGGGGTCCTCACCGCGCACACCGGGCGCGGCCCCGACGCGGGCGCCCGGATCGTCCGCAATCCGGACGACGCCCTCGGCAGGCTGCTGCGGCTCCATGTCGCCCTCGGCAGCTACCACCTCCACGACGTCCTGGAGGCCCGGGTCACCCTGGAACGTTCCAGCTTCGAGGCCGCCGCCGAGCACGCCTCCCGCGCGGACCTCGCCGAGGCGGAGGCACTGCTCGCCCGGATGCGGGAGCCCGGTATCGGCGCCGCCGAGTTCAACGAACTGGACACCCGCTTCCACGTCCACATCGCCCGCAGCTCCGGCAACCAGCTGATCTCGACGCTGACCTCCGCCGTCCGCGAGTCCGTACGCCCCCTCATCCTGACCGCCGAGGAGGCCGCTGAGGACTGGCCGGCGACGGCCGCCGCCCTCAACGCCGACCACGCGGAGCTGCTGCGCCTCCTCCGCGCCGGCGACGGCACCCGCGCCGCCGACCTCGCCGAACGCCACATCCGCAGCTTCCACGGCACCCTCGTCGCCACTCCGGCGCGGGAGGCGCGGGAGGAGCGGGAAGAACAGGGAACGGCGGACACGCCGGAGCGCAAGGCGCCGGACGCGCCGGAGCGCAAGACCGCGCCCGACGCATAGACCGGCGCGCCCCGCACGCCGGACGACGCCCCGCCACGTACGCCCCTACACACCCACCCGACCCCCTCACCCTAGTATGGTCGGACCACATGAGGGTCCTGCCGGTCCCGCCCCGCTCCGATACCGACGGTCCCCTCCTCCCCACCGACCGCAATCTCCCCACCGACCGCAATCGTGGAGGTCCTGCCATGCGTATCGGACTCTTCGCCACGTGTCTGGGCGACACTCTGTTCCCCGACGCGGTGAAGGCCACCGCAGTGCTGCTGACCCGTCTGGGCCATGAGCTGGTGTTCCCGCCCGAGCAGACCTGCTGCGGGCAGATGCACATCAACACGGGGTACCAGCGGGAGCCCGTACCGCTGGTCCGCGGCTTCGCCGAGCAGTTCGGTGACCGGTCCGTGGAGGCCGTGGTCATGCCGTCCGGTTCCTGCGCCGGCTGCGTACGCCATCAGCACGAGATCGTCGCCGAGCGGTACGGGGACGCGGCCCTGCGCGACGGGGTGGCCGTGGTGAAGGCGAAGACGTACGAGCTGTCGGAGCTGCTGGTGGACGTGCTGGGCGTCACGGACGTCGGCGCGTACTTCCCCCACCGCGTCACCTATCACCCCACCTGCCACTCGCTGCGCATGCTGCGGGTCGGGGACAAGCCGCTGCGGCTGCTGCGCGCCGTCGAGGGCATCGACCTCGTCGAGTTGCCCGAGGCCGACGCCTGCTGCGGCTTCGGCGGCACCTTCGCCGTCAAGAACGCCGAGACCTCGTCAGCGATGCTCCAGGACAAGATCACCAACGTGACCGGCACCCGCGCCGATGTCTGCACCGCGGGCGACTCGTCCTGCCTGATGCACATCGGCGGCGGACTCTCCCGCATCAAGGCGGGCACCCGGACCCTGCACCTCGCGCAGATCCTCGCCTCGACCCGTACCACGCCGCACGTCCTGACGGAGGCCGCCCGATGAGCCGCACCTTCCTCGGTATGCCCGCCGTCCCGCCCCGCGCGCCCTACGGGGCGGGCAATCTGCGCGGTGACGAAACGTTCCCCAAGGCCGCCCACCACGAGCTGGGCAACGAGCAGTTGCGCCGCAACCTCCACAAGGCCACCCACAGCATCCGCGCCAAGCGGCTGGCCGTCACCGCCGAGCTGCCCGACTGGCAGCAGCTGCGGGACGCCGGTTCGGCGATCAAGGCCGATGTCATGAACCGCCTGCCCGAGCTGCTGGAACAGCTGGAACGCAAGGTCACCGAGGCCGGCGGCACCGTCCACTGGGCGCGCGACGGCGTCGAGGCGAACGAGATCGTCACCCGGCTGGTCGCCGCCACCGGCAGCGACGAGGTCATCAAGGTCAAGTCGATGGCCACCCAGGAGATCGGCCTCAACGAGTACCTCGCCGAGCGGGGCATCACCGCGTACGAGACCGACCTCGCCGAGCTGATCGTCCAGCTCGCCCACGACAAGCCGTCGCACATCCTCGTCCCCGCCATCCACCGCAACCGGGACGAGATCCGCGAGATCTTCCTCCGGGAGATCCCCGGCGTCGACCCCGCGCTGGACGCCGTGCCCGCCCACCTCGCGGCCGCCGCGCGCGCCTATCTGCGCGAGAAGTTCATGACGACCAAGGTCGCCGTCTCCGGCGCCAACTTCGGCATCGCCGAGACCGGCACCCTCTCGGTCGTCGAGTCCGAGGGCAACGGCCGGATGTGCCTGACGATGCCGGACACCCTGATCACCGTCATGGGCATCGAGAAGATCCTCCCCCGCTACGCCGACCTGGAGGTCTTCCTCCAACTGCTGCCCCGCTCCTCCACCGGCGAGCGGATGAACCCGTACACGTCGATGTGGACGGGCGTCACCCCCGGCGACGGCCCCCAGGACTTCCACCTCGTCCTCCTGGACAACGGCCGCACCGCCGCGCTCGCCGACACCGTCGGCCGCTCCGCCCTCCACTGCATCCGCTGCTCCGCCTGTCTCAACGTCTGCCCGGTGTACGAACGGGCCGGCGGCCATGCGTACGGTTCGACGTACCCGGGCCCGATCGGCGCCGTTCTCACCCCGCAGCTCGCCGGGATGCACGCCGCCAAGAACGACCCCAACAGCTCGCTGCCGTACGCCTCCAGCCTCTGCGGCGCCTGCTTCGACGCCTGCCCGGTGAAGATCGACATCCCGTCACTGCTGGTGGAACTGCGCCACCAGAAGACCGAGAGCCACGGCACCACGGCCGAGAAGCTGGCCATGAAGGCCGCGGCGACCGTGATGGCGTCACCCCGCCTGTTCACCACCGCGCAGAAGGCGACGGCGCTCGGCCGGATCGCCGCGGGCCGCGACCGCAAGATCACCCACCTCCCGCCGCCCTTCAACGGCTGGAGCCACAGCCGCGACACCCCGGCACCGCCGAAGCAGACCTTCCGCTCCTGGTGGTCCTCCACCGAGGGCCGGACGACGCTCGCGGAGGCGGCGCGCGAGGGGGACAGGCTCCGGGGCGAGGGAGGCCAGGGCGCCGGTCACGAGGGGGACAGGGGCGGCCTTCACGAGGGTGGCGCCGGTCACGAGCAGGACGGGGATGCCGACCGTCCCACCGGCAACAGCGGGAGCAGCCACCCCACCGGCAACAGCCCCACCAGCAACAGCCGCCCCACCGACCGCACCCCTCCCCGCGATACCGCCCCCGGCACCCGCGACGCCGCCGACGACGACACCCCGGAGGAGAACCAGTGACCGCACGAGAGACCGTCCTCGGCCGCGTCCGCGACGCCCTGGCCCTCGCGCCGCAGCCCGACGTCACGGTGCCCCGCGCCTACCGCACCGGCCGCACCCTCCCCGACGCCGAACGCCTCGCCCTCTTCGCCGACCGCCTCCGCGACTACAAGGCCGGCGTCCACCGCTGCACCACCGCCACCACGGCCACCACCGTCACCGAGATCCTGCGCGCCCGGGGCGCCCGCCGCATCGGCGTCCCGGCCGGCCTCGACCGTTCCTGGACCTCCGCCTGGGACGGCACCGTCGAGGTCGACGACCCGGCCGTCCCCGCCCCGGACCTGGCCGCCCTCGACGGCGTCCTGACCGCCTCCGCCGTCAGCTGCGCCGAAACCGGAACGATCTTCCTGGACGGCTCCCCCGACCAGGGCCGCCGCGCCCTCACCCTCGTCCCCGACCTCCACCTCTGCGTCGTCAACCTCTCCACCGTCACCCCAGGCGTCCCCGAGGCCCTCTCCCGCCTCGTCCCCGAACGCCCCACCACCCTCATCAGCGGCCCCTCCGCCACCTCCGACATCGAACTCGAACGCGTCGAGGGCGTCCACGGCCCCCGCACCCTGGAGGTCCTCATCCGCACGGACGCGTGACACCGGGGTGAGGCGGGGGCGAGCCCCGTCCCCCTGCGGCGGCCGCGCCCGGACCGGCCCGCCCGCTCGCCGGAGAGGGCGGCGGTCCGGTCCGGTCATCCCGACGGGGGAAGACCAGGACCTGGTTGTCCGAGGAACCGCCGCGCAGGATCTCGTCCTCGTACGCCCGCGTAGGACCATGAAGGATCATGAAGGCTCTGATCCTGCTGTTCGTCGCGTTCGTCGTTTTCGTCATGCCGACCTTGCTGGTCTGGCTGCTGGGGCGGCGAGCGAGAGTCCCCGGCTGGATGCTGACCGTGTTCTTGCTGGCCGGGTGGCTGACGGTGTTCGTCGGCTGGGCCCTCTCGCAGCGCGCGCAGCCGAGCCTGTTCCCCGAAACGTCGCCCTGCTACAGCACGCGCAGTACTCCCGTCCCGCAGTATTTCCCGCCCGACTCGTTCTGCCGCCACGCAGACGGGGAGTTGCGGACGGTCAACGGGCCGAACGCCAAGCTCGTGTTCTGGACCACCGCCAACACCACCGTGGCGATAGCGATCGCCGCCGCCTTCGCACGGCGCCGTCAACGAACGTGATCGCGCTCGCCTCGGGCGGGCCGCCGGCGTACGTGGACGTCGGCGGTGTGCGGGGCGGAGATGACGCTGTGGTCGGGGATGGTCCGTCCCGTCAGGGTGACGCCGCTGGCGATCCGGCAGTCCCGGCCGACGGCGAGACCGGGGCCAAGGCTGATGCTGTTTCCGGTCTGGAGCCGGTCGCCGATCAGGGCACCGAACTGCGGGGTGCCGCACCGGTAGAGCCCACCGGGGGCACGTAGGACAATCTCCCGCTCGGGCCTGGCCATGTGGGGGCTCCACATGCTGATGGCGGCGACGGTGAGGTTGGCGGACAGGTGGGCGTCGGCGCCGACGAGGGTGCGGTTGATCCCTATGCGGTGCCCGAGAATCGCCCGCTCTCCGAGGAATGAGCGGGTGACCTCGCAGTTGAAGCCGACGGAGACACCGGTGCACAGCACGGAGCCGGAGCGGACGGTGGAGAACTCCCATACGCGCACGTACGGGCCGATGATCACGTCGTCGCCGATGATCGCTGTCGGGTGGATCCGCCGCGGCAACCGGGCGAGGGCCTGGCGGTGCCGGTCGTCCCAGACCGCGAGGAAGCCGGCCAGTTCTGTCTTCTCCATCTGCTCGTACGGGGTGCCGTCGAACATCCCGTCGGTGGGGGCAGTGAGGTAGTCGCCGAGGCGGATGGTTGGCATCAGTGAGGTCTCCCGGTGTGTGGTCGGTGGCCGGTCCTTGAGGCGGCTAGCATCACGGGCACCACAGCCCGAGGAACGGAGTTCATCCGTGCGTCACCCGCGCGTCGGCGTCGCCATTTTGACCATGGGCACGCGCCCCGCCGAGCTGGCCGAACTGCTGGAGACGGTGGCCGAGCAGGAGACGCCTGCGACACGGGTGGTGGTCGTCGGCAACGGCTCGCCGCTGCCGACACTCCCCGAGGGGGTGACCGGGCTGGAACTGCCGGAGAACCTGGGCGTCTCCGGCGGACGGAACGCGGCCCTGGACCGGCTGAAGGAGTTCGGGGATGTCGATGTCGTGGTGGACCTGGACGACGACGGACTGCTGATCAGCCCGGACGTCTTCACCCGGCTCGTCGAGCTGTACCGGGCTGATGAGCGGTTGGGCATCGTCAGCTTCCGCATCGCCGACGAGCAGGGCCGTACTCAGCGACGTCATGTTCCGCGCCTGCGCGCTGCGGATCCGATGCGGGGCGGGCTTGTGACGACTTTTCTCGGTGGCGGGCACGGGCTGTCGATGCGGATGCTGGAGAAGATCGGGGGCTGGCCCGAGCCGTTCTTCTACGCCCATGAGGAGACCGACCTGGCCTGGCGGGCGCTGGACGCGGGCTGGAAGGTGCTCTACGAGCCGGCGCTGGTGCTGCGGCATCCATGGACGTCGCCGACCCGGCATGCGGTCTTCCACCGCATGGTCGCGCGCAACCGTGTGTGGCTCGCCAAGAGGCACCTTCCCGCCCCTCTTGTTCCTCTCTACCTGGGCATGTGGACCGCGCTGACGGTGATCCGCACCCCGTCGGCAGCGGGGCTTCGGTCCTGGGCCGGCGGCTTCGCCGAGGGCCTGCGCACGCCATGCCCACCCCGTCGGCCGATGCGGTGGGCCACGGTGTGGCGGATGACCCGGCTGGGCCGCCCTCCGGTCATCTGAGCGGGGATCAGGCGGTCACGGCCCCGCTCTCGGTCTGCAACCAGGTCGGGATCGCCTCGGGGGTCTTGCTCAACCAGTGCGCGTAGCGGGTCACTCCTTCCTTGACCGTGATGGTCGGCCGCCAGCCGAGCACGGTCTCCATGCGGTGGGTGGCCGCGTAGCCGCCGAGCGGGTCGCCGGGCGGCATCGGCGTCTCCACGAACCGCGTCCGCGGGTACTGCTCGGCGACCAGTTCCGCGACGGTGCGGATGCTGGTCGGGGTACCGGTGCCGATGTTGATCGTCTCGTTGTGGGCTCGCGGAGCCACCAGCGCTCGTACCGTGGCGGCGGCGATGTCCTCAACGTGGACCAGGTCGCGGGTCTGACGGCCGCCGCCGTTGAGGTGCAGCGGCAGGCCGAGAGCAGCGCGAGTGGCAAACCAGGCCACCCCCCAGAAGTGGCTGTTCTCCTTGACGACCTGCGGCTCCCCGTAGACCGAGAAGTACCGCACGATCGTGTACGAAGTGTGCACCGCGCCCAAGGTCAGCGCGGTCTGGGTCTCACCCCACGCCTTGGTGTTGGCGTAGACGGACATCGGCCGCAGCTGGCTGCGCTCGTGGAACTGCGGCGCTACTGGGCCGTAGACCGCTTCCAGGAGCTGCCGTACGGTCCGGTATTCGTCGCAGGGGCGGGCCCAGTCCTCCGGGTTGCCGTTGCCGTACACACTGGCCGAGGAGACGAAGACCAGCCGGCGGATCCGCTCGCAGGAGGCCACCGCGTCGAGAAGCACCTGTGTGCCGGTGATGTTGGTGTGGAGCGCGGCCATGGGCCTGCGGGTACAGGCCGCGACGTCCGCCAGCGCGGCGGCATGGATCACGTAGTCGGACTCGGCGAGCGCCTTCTCGACCACGCTCGGGTCCTGGACGTTACCGACGATGACGTCCGGGTCAGCGGCGTCAACGCCGAACAGCCCGCTGTAGACGTTCACCGGATAGGCGTCCAGGGTGCACAGCGAGATCGGCCGTGCCCCGAACCCGCGCAGACAGGCCGCGATGCGGCTGCCGATCAGACCGGCGCCGCCAGTGATCAACACCGTACGGCCTTCGAGGTCGTTCAACCGTGTGTCGTGCATGATGCCTCCATCAGGTGACTTTGGCGGAGTCACCGGCCCGCCTGGCGGGCCTGCTCGCGCTTGACGATGAGCTGTTCGAATTGGATGGCGTAAAGCTCCACCTGGTCCGGGTCGAGGACCAGCACCGATTGCGTGGTCCGACCGTCGGTGTGATGCAGCTCTATACCGAGGGCGGCCTGCCGGGCCCGGTGGTCATACGTTGCGTCCCGCCTCAGCGGAGTCGCGTGGGTGACCGACGCCCATACGTCTGATCAGCAGCCTGCTGAAAGACGCCTCCTACTCCACCTCTACGGGCCGAAGACTGTTCGGTTGCGCTGCGGAGGCGGCCCGGCTGGCCGGCTGGTGTGCCTACGACGCCGGACACCTCGGTGCCTCCGAGCGGCACTTCCTCGCCTCATTGCGCGCCTCCGGCTCCGCCGCCGACCCCACCCTCGGCGCGAACACCCTGAACCTGCGCTACAACGCCGGCGACCCTCGTGGCGCCCTCCACATGATCGACGGAGCCCTGTCCGACCGGCACAAGATCACTTCACCGCGGGTGATAGCGATGCTGCATGCCCGGGCCGCCCGCGCCCACTCCAAGGCCGGCGACGCCACCGCTGCCTGGCACGCGGTGGACGCGGCCTTCACCGCGTACGACACGGCGCCACCGCCGAGCGAGGACCTTCCGTCGATGTACTGGATCACCCACGGCGAACTGCATCAAGTAGCCGCCAGCTCCGCCCTGTCCCTGGGCGAGCCGAAGCGGGCCCTGGAGAACTTCGCCGCCGCCGTGGCACACTCCGATCCCTACGACCGCGACCGCGAAGCGCGCGGCACCGCCATCTATCTCGCACGCCAGGCCGAGGCCCATCTCGCGGTGGGCGACGTGGACGCCGCCGTCGACGTCGGCCACCAAGTGATCACCGTCATGGGCGGAGTTGAATCCGCCCGCACCACCAACACCCTGGCCGAGCTGCGTGACATATTGAATGACCATCAGCTCATCCCGGTCGTACGGGACTTCCTCTCCTACGCCGCCTAGCCGACGCGCCCCTCGGACACCGCCTTGATGCGATCTTCGCCCCGCTGACTGGACGCCCCCGCCAGTACCCCACAGGGACGTCAGAGCGGCCACCGCCCGTCGCTCGACGCACCCGGACCGGATTCGGCACCCTCCTCCCATGACATCACACGTCTGGCCGCTGTACGGCCTCCGGATCACCACCCCGCGCCTCGTCCTGCGGCTCCCGGATCTGCCGCTTCTCGCCGAGTTGGCGGAGCTCGCCGCGGGCGGGGTGCACGACGCGGCGGATCAGCCGTTCACCGTTCCGTGGACGGATGTGTCCCCCGAGGAGCGGGGGCGCGGGGTCTTCCAGCATGTTCTGAGCACGGTCGCGCAATGGAACGCGCGGGAATGGGAGTTGTCCCTGGCGGTGGTGTGCGAGGGGAGGGTGGTGGGGCGGCAGGATCTGTCCGCCACCGAGTTCGCGGTGACCCGTGAGGCGAGTACCGGATCATGGCTGGGACTCGCCCATCAGGGGCGGGGCATCGGTACGGAGATGCGGGCGGCGGTGCTGCACCTGGCCTTCGCCGGGCTCGGCGCGCGCTTCGTCACCTCGTCCGCGATGACGGACAACCCGCGTTCGCTCGCGGTCTCCCGGCGGCTCGGCTACCGGCCGGACGGTATGTGTGTGGCCAGTGTGCGGGGCGAGGCCCGTACGCTGCGGCGGCTGCGGCTGGACCGCGCCGCCTGGGAGGAGCACCGCACGGTCCCGGTGACCATCGAGGGCCTGGAACCGTGCCTTCCGTTCTTCGGTGTGACTTCCTGAGACACGAGGGAAACCACAGCCACACCCCTGTTCCCTCCCGCCCCCTCCCCCCAAGGACCCTCATGCCCCCCAGGCCCGCCCCCTTCGACGACCTCGACCGTCAGATCGTCGCCGCGCTGATCGACAACGCGCGGACGAGTTTCGCCGAGATCGGTGCGGCGATCGGACTGTCCGCCACCGCCGTCAAGCGGCGGGTGGACCGGCTCCGCGAGAACAATGTGATCACCGGGTTCACCGCCACGGTGCGGCCCGCGGCGCTGGGCTGGCGTACGGAGGCGTACGTCGAGGTCTACTGCGACAGCGCGGCGCCGCCCCGCCGGCTGGCCGAAGTGGTGCGCAACCACCCGGAGATCACCGCGGCGATGACCGTGACCGGGGCCGCCGACGCGCTGCTGCATGTGCGGGCGACGGATGTGGCGCACTTCGAGGAGGTGCTGGAGCGCATCCGGGACGAGCCGTTCATCCGGAAGACGATCAGCTATCTGGTGCTGAGCCATCTGCTGCCGGACAGCGCGGAGGCCGGCGCCCGCCAGGCGGCCCCCGAGGAGGACGCACCGTCCCTCCCGTAGGACGGCACCACCGGAATCCGGCCGGTCTCCTCCGGCGGCCCGGCGCGGGCACTCCGGGCTGCGCATGATTCCGTCCCGGACCCCATAGTCCGCGCAGCTTTCCTGCGTCATTGCGCAGCGTTCGTCGCTTGTCGGGCGTGCGGGGTGATTCCTACCGTGGAGGCGTCCCCGGTGGGTTCCGCGTGAAGCGGAGGAAGCGGAGGGTCCTGCTGTGCCGATGCCTCGGGAGCCGCGCACGCGGCGTTTCCTGGTCTGCGAGCCCCGGTATTTCACCGTGCGGTACACCATCAATCCGTGGATGTCCGGCGACGCGCCCGTGGATACGGAGCGGGCGCTGCGCCAATGGGAGACGCTGGTCCGCGCGTATCGCGCGTACGGGCACACGGTGGAGCACGTGGCCCCGGCGCCGGATCTGCCGGACATGGTGTTCGCGGCGAACGCGGCACTCGTCGTGGAGGGGCGCGTCTTCGGCTCGTCCTTCCACGCGCCGCAGCGGCGGCCGGAGTCGGCCGAGTACGAGACCTGGTTCAAGGCGGCGGGCCACGAGGTCTACCGGCCGGAGGCGCTGTGCGAGGGCGAGGGCGATCTCGTCCCCGTGGGCGGGCTCATCCTGGCCGGTACCGGCTTCCGCACCAGCCGGGCGGCCCACCGCGAGGTCCAGGAGTTCTTCGGCATCCCGACCGTCGGCCTCCAGTTGGTGGACCCGTACTTCTACCACCTGGACACCGCCCTGTTCGTCCTGGAGGACGCGGCGGACGGCGGCACCTCCGGGGCGAACATCGCGTACTACCCGGGGGCGTTCTCGTCCGGCAGCCGCGAGGTGCTGCGCCGCCTCTTCCCCCACGCCGTGATCGCCACCCGGGACGACGCGCTGGCATTCGGCCTCAACTCCGTCTCCGACGGCCGGCACGTCTTCATCGCGCCGCAGGCCCGCGGCCTCCACGACCGGCTCACCCATCACGGCTACGTCCCCGTCCCCGTCGACCTGTCGGAGTTCCACAAGGCCGGCGGCGGCATCAAGTGCTGCACCCAGGAGGTCCGTCCATGACCGCACCCACCGCGACCGCCTCCCGCTCCTCGGCGGAGCTGATCCGCGCGGAGTCCCCCGTCGTCGCCCACAACTACCACCCGCTGCCCGTGGTGATCGCCCGCGCCGAGGACGTCTGGGTCGAGGACATCGAGGGGCGCCGCTATCTGGACATGCTGGCCGGATACTCGGCGCTCAATTTCGGCCACCGTCACCCGGCCCTGATCGAGGCCGCCCACCGCCAGCTCGACGCACTCACCCTCACCTCACGCGCCTTCCACCACGACCGCCTCGCCGGCTTCGCCGAGCGACTGGCCGCCCTCACCGGCCTGGACATGGTGCTGCCGATGAACACCGGCGCCGAGGCCGTCGAGAGCGGCATCAAACTCGCCCGGAAGTGGGCGTACGAGGTCAAGGGCGTCCCGGCGGACCGCGCCACGATCGTGGTCGCCGACGGCAACTTCCACGGCCGTACGACCACCATCGTCGGCTTCTCCACCGACGAGACCGCCCGCACCGGCTTCGGCCCCTTCACCCCCGGCTTCCGCATCGTCCCCTACAACGACCTCCCGGCACTCGAAGCGGCCGTGGACGAGACGACCGCCGCCGTGCTGATCGAGCCGATCCAGGGCGAGGCCGGCGTGATCATCCCCGACGACGGCTATCTGGCCGGGGTACGCGAGCTGACGCGCCGCGCCGGCTGCCTCTTCGTCGCCGACGAGATCCAGTCCGGCCTGGGGCGTACGGGGCGCACGCTCGCCGTCGACCACGAGTCCGTCGTCCCGGACGTCCTCCTGCTCGGCAAGGCCCTCGGCGGCGGCATCGTCCCGGTCTCCGCGGTCGTCGCCCGCCGGGAGGTGATGGACGTCCTGCGGCCGGGCGAGCACGGTTCGACGTTCGGCGGCAATCCGCTGTCCGCCGCGGTCGGTTCCGCGGTCGTCGACCTGCTGGCGACCGGCGAGTACCAGCGCCGCGCCACGGAACTCGGCGAGGTCCTGCGCGCCGGACTCACCTCACTGACCGGCAACGGCGTCGTCGGCTTCCGCGCCCGTGGCCTGTGGGCCGGCGTGGACATCGACCCGGCCCTCGGGACCGGCCGCGAGATCGGCGAACGCCTCCTCGCCGAGGGCATTCTCGTCAAGGACACCCACGGCTCCACCATTCGCCTCGCCCCGCCCCTGACCATCACCCGGGAAATCCTGGAGGAGGCCCTGGACGGTCTGAAGCGGGTGCTGGGATAGGAACGGCGCGGGGAATTCCCCGGTGCGCGAAAGCCGCGCTGCTCGTACATGGCGGAGCTTTCCGGGGCCGGAATCCGGTCCGCCGACGGAAGTCCGTTTCATGGGCCTTGGGCCGGCCGGTCGTCACGGCGGTACCGGATACGGCATGCGGGCGCGCATGCCGTATCCGGTACCGCCGTCGGACCGTTTCCCGCCGTCCCGGTCACGGAACAGGGCGGGATTCTAGAACTGCTTCACCAGGCTCACCGACCGGGAGACCAGGGTGAAACCGAGCCTTTCGTACAGGCCGAGCGCGCCCGTCGGGCTTTCCGCGTCGACGTCGAGAACCGCCCGGTCGAAGCCCTCGTCGCGGTACGCGCGCAGGACGTGGGTGATCAGGGCCTGGGCGATGCCGCGGCCGCGCCATTCCCGTCGGACGCCCACCGAGCCGAGATATCCGAAGGAATAGCCCTGCGGCTCCCACTCCTCCTTGTTCACCTCGCTGAGGACGAAACCGACGACGCGTTCACCGCCGTCGTCGTCGCGGGCGACCGCGAGAAAGGAGAGGTCCGCGCGGGTGACCCCGAGCCGGTCGGCGGACTCCCAGACGTCCCGGCGGACGGGCTGCGAACCCCAATGGTCCTGGAACGCCGCGTTGTGCGCCTCCCGTGTCGGCTCCGACCATTCGGGGCCGTAACGCACGATCCGCAGCCCGGAATCCAGCTCGATATCGGGTATCGGCCGGGTGAGATCGCGGTCGAGTTCCAGGAACCAGCGCAGGGACTCGAAACCGTTCTTGTGGAAGAGCTCCACCGTCGAAGTGGCGCTCTCCTCGGCACCCCCGGCGATCCAGCCCGGAAGGGTTTCGGACGAACCGGCGAGATGCGCTCTGCCCCGCTCCTCCTGCCAGCGGAGCAGATCGCTTCCGATGCCTTCTCCGCGGCGTTCCGGGTGCACCGCGCCGTCGAGATTGACCCACGCGATCGTCCGCTGTCCCTCCCGCATGATGGCGGTGCCGTAGGCCACCGCCCGGCCGCCGGGTTCGAAGGCCACCACGGAATCCGTGGACGGATCGAAGTCCGGGGTACGGAAATCCTCTTCGAGTTCGTCCCGCATCACCAGTGTGGCGGGGTGGTCGACGGCTGCCGCGGCGCGGAGCAGCGTGAACAGCTCGGGAATGTCGTCCTTCGTCGCCGGGCGCCAGGTCAGGTCCTTCCCCGCGGTCGGAAGCACCACCTTCTCCGGGGCGCTCACCCGCTCACAGAGCGGAATTCGGGCGGTCCCGCTCTGTTCCGCCCCCGGGTTTCCGGCCGTTTTTTCCACCGTCTTGTCCGCCGCCATCGGCTTTTCCTCCCCACCTCGGACCGGCACAGCCTGCCATGGCGGACGGAGCGTCACGCAAGTGGATTTTTCCCTCGCGACCGCGCCGCGGTGGTCTCGGTCTTGAGCAGCATCTCCGCCACCGCACGCGCCTCCCGTACCGCTTCCGGATCACCGGTCACCGAGGTCGCGACGATCGCCCCGTCCATCAGAAGTGCCAACCGCCCCGCCAGGACGCGGGGATCGGGTACCGGAAGGTCGGCCAGCAGCGTTTCCAGATACGCGCGCACGGCGCGTTTGTGGTCCCGCGCCACCCGTGCGACCGGCTCCGAGGTGGGGCCGAGTTCGCCGAAGGAGTTGAGGAACGCGCAGCCACGGAAGCCGGGTCGCGCGCACCAGAGGGCCAGCCAGTCGAACACGGCGAGCGGTCGGTCCTCCGGTGCGCCCGTGTACGCGTCGAGGTGGGCGGCGAGTTCGGCGCGCCAGCGCGTGTCGCGGCGCCGCAGGGACTCCGCCACCAGGTCGTCCTTGGACGGGAAGCATCCGTAGAGCCGCTTGAGCGACACACCGGCGGCGGCGCGCAGGGTGTCCATGCCGACGGCCTGGATGCCGCGCTCGTAGAACAGCCGCTCCGCGGTGTCGAGTATCCGCGCGCGGAACTCCTCCTGGTCCTTCACGTTGCCACCTCTCCGCTCTCCGGCCCCGCGGGCCCCGCACTCACCCTCCACCACGCCTTCCTGGCCTGCGGCACCGCCCCTCGCCGTCTCTCCTCTTCCCAGGAGAACGAACATTCTCTACGCTGATCGCCACCAAAGAGAACGACCGTTCTCCACTTGCCGGCCCTTGCCCGGCCGCGTCCCCGCCCGACAAGGAGCCGCCGCCCATGACGCCGCGTCCCCCGCTCCCGCCGTTCGACGCCCGTACCGCCGCCCTCAAGGTCCAGGCCGCCGAGGACGCCTGGAACACCCGCGACCCCGAACGCGTCGCGCTCGCCTACACCGAGGACTCCGTCTGGCGGAACCGTGACACCTTCCTCACCGGCCGCGACGCCATCATGTCCTTCCTGCGCGAGAAGTGGTCGCGCGAACGCGGCTACGTCCTGCGCAAGCAGCTCTGGTCGTACAGCGGCGACCGCATCGCCGTCCGTTTCCCGTACGAGTGCCATGACGCGTCCGGCCAGTGGTGGCGCAGCTACGGCAACGGACTGTGCGAGTTCGCCCCGGACGGCCTGATGCGTCGCCGCGAGGCCAGCATCAACGACCTCCGCATCACGGAGGCCGAACGCCGTATCTTCGGCCCCAGGGGCCCCGAGGAGAGGGAGACGGGGGAGGCGGCAGAGGCGGCAGAGGCGGCGGAGAAAACCGAGTAACCGCTCCGGCAACGCCCGGCCGACCGCGCCCCCGCCGTCCGTTCCGCTGCTCGGGCCCGGGACGGATCTGCCCCCGGGCCCGGAAAGAACGCATCCCGCCTTCTCCCAGGGAAAAGCGTGACCTCATCGCGCACAAGGAATCAGGCGGCGCGTGGCACACCCCGTCGGACGGACGCCAGGAAGGACGACCAGGTGGACGCCCCGAATGTGAGGGCCGGCCCCCGCGGGTTCTTGCTGTCACGGACGGGAACGATGCCGGGGAAGCCGGGGACCACCTCGGCGCAGTCGCCGCCGTTGGGACCGCGGTAACTGCTCTTGACCCGTGCCACCACGCCGATATCGCGCTTGCCCCTGATGTCCGTACCCCTCCATCATGAAGGTGATAAAAGCGGCCGACTCATGAGCCGAAAGGGCATCCGCCCGCAACAGGTCGTAGTTCCTGGCGTGCCGCGCGAGGACCTCCGGATTGTCGCTGAAATGCCCGCGGTCCAACGACTCCGAATACACCCACTCATGCCCGTCGGGCAGTGTGATCAGGGACAGGGAAATGTCGGACCGGACACGGTGCGGCCGGTCGGCGGGATTGACCTGGACCCGGATGTTGGAACGCCGTCCGACGGCCAGCAGATGCCGGCACTGGCCGCGCATGACCGCCGCGTTTCCGACGACATTGCGCAGGCAGCTCTCGTCCAGGACGGCCACGAGCAGCGGCCCGTCCGTCATCAGGAACCGCCGCTGCCGGCTCAGCCGGGCCCTGACGTGGTCCTCCGCCTTGTCCCGGGACGCCGCCTGGCGGAACAGCGCCCGCGCGTACTCCTCCGTCTGGAGCAGGCCGGGCACGACATGCGTCTGGTAGGCGCGGACCGCGACCGCCTCGGCGTCCATGTCGGCCCGGCGCTGGAACCAGTCGGGGTGTTCCACCGCCGGATACCAGTCGATCCGGCTCCACAGCTTCTGGAGCACCCCGCCCGCGCAGAGGATTTCGTCGCATTTCTCGGCAAAGGATTCCTGCGGAACACGCGTTCCTCCTTCGATACGGGCCACATGGGAACGATCGCACGGAATTTTTCGCGCCAACTCCGCCTGGGTGAGGCCGCAAGCCTCCCGGAAGTGCCGCAACACCTCACCGAAAACGGCGGCGTTGGTGACACCGGTTCCTCCCATGGCATTGCGACGGCTCACCGCATCCCCTTTGGTGACAGTTGGCCAGTGGCACGCGTCCGGCGTTGTGAACTGACTCTCCACAGCACGACGCTGAAGATACCCAACGTGAATGCGGGGTCCGGCGGTCGCTCGCGCACCTTCACCCACGGGTGTCGAGCGGTCCGGAGGGAAGCGAAAGACCCGGCATTCCGAACATGCGTACGCCATACAGAAAACCCCTGCGGCCGTGCGACCGGTCCGGGGTTCGGCCGCAACCCGGGAGGTTGACGACATGGAGCACCGAAGCACCCGTCCGTTCGTCGTGAGGGCGGTTGCCGGATGACCGATGGCGGGGCCGGTGGCGGCGTGCATGTGGTCCGGTCGGCGGAGGGACGTCCGGAATGAGGAAGGAGTGGACCAATCTCAAGTACGCGGAAATGATCGCGTACTTCAGGGACCATGTGCTCGACACGGCCTGGCGCGGCGGTCTGCACCCGTGCTGCGGCTGCGCGGGACGGGGCGTGATCGTCATCCAGCACGAGGGCCGCCCCCTCGGGGTGCGGTGCGCCGCGTGCGGTTCCTCGGGCGGCATGGCATAACGAACGTCCGGCTTTTGCCCCGTCCGGCGGCGGCGCGCGTACGGGTAACACCCGTGACGTCACGTCCCGTTGACGCGTAGGCGCCCCGTATCCCGCGCGCTAGGGTCGGCGCGAGGAGACCATGGCGAGGGGGAAGCCGTCGATGCCGCAGGACGACGCTGTGATCGGCGCTATGGGCCAGTTGCTCATCGGTACGCGAGGGGCGGACGGGCCCGGTGAGGTCCTGGTACGGGTCAGGGGAGGCTCCGAGGCGTTTCTCGCCTGGTCCGCCGTTCCGCTGCCGGTCGGGGCGCGGGTCCTGGTGACCGCCTCCCGCGGCGCCCGCACGGTCGAGGTCATCGCCTGGGTCGATCCGTTGGACGCGCTGACCGGCGGTGCCGGTGGCGCCGGCTGAGGGGACCAAAGATGTTCGGATACCGGGTACCGGCTCCCGATCAGGCCATGCTGATCTCAGGGGGCAGGCGGGGCAACGGGGAAGCACCGTTCCGCGTGGTGATCGGGCACGGAAGATTCGTGCTCCCGGTCTTCCGCAAAACGCGCTTTCTGACGTTGGCGATGCGCGAGGCCGAGGTCGAGGAGACCTGTGTGACACGGCAGGGCATCGAGCTGACCGTCCGCGCCGTGATCGCGTTCAAGGTCGGCAACGACACCGAGAGCATCGTCAACGCCGGGCAGCGCTTCCTGTCCGAACAGGGCCAGATGTCGGTACTGACGGGCCGGATCTTCGCCGGTCATCTGCGCTCCATCATCGGCTCGATGACCGTCGAGGAGATCGTCACCGAGCGGCAGAAGCTCGCCACCGAGGTGCTGGAGACGTCGAAGACGGAGATGGCGAAGATCGGGCTGATCGTCGACTCGTTGCAGATCCAGTCGATCGACGACGGGGAGACCGGCTACATCGAGGCGATGTCCGCCCCGCACCGCGCGGCCATCCAGCGCCAGGCGCAGATCGCCCAGGCGCAGGCCACCCAGGCGGCGGCCGAGGCGGAGCAGGAGGCCGCCCGCAACCAGGCCGAGTACGCCCGACGGACCGCGATCGTCAAGGCGCGGTACAGCGCCGAGGTGGACCGCGCGCAGGCCGAGTCCGCGCAGGCGGGCCCGCTGGCGCAGGCCCACGCCCAGCAGGAGGTACTTGCCGCGCGGACCGAACTCGCCGAGCGGGCCGCATCGTTGCGCCAGCAGGAACTGGTCGCCGAGGTCGTCAAGCCGGCCGAGGCGGAGGCCGAGCGGATACGGCTGCTGGCGCTCGCCGAGGCCGAACGGATGAAGATCCAGGCCGAGGCCGCCGCCTCGCACGACCGCGTCGCACTGGACCGGATGCTGATCGACCAGCTCCCGCAGATCGTCAAGGAGGCCGCGACCGGCCTCTCCGGCGCCCAGGTCAACGTCCTCAACGGCGCCGACGGCCTCGGCGAGATCGCCGCCGGCCTGGTCGGCCAGGGCCTGACCATCCTCGACTCCGTCCGTCGCAACCTGGGCACACCGGACGCGGGCCAGACGGAGGAGGCGGACGGCGGGAAGGACGGCCGTGGTGTCGCGGGGCGCGAGCGGGTGGAGATCGAGTAGCGCGAGCCGGGGCTCGCGCCCGCCCGTACGCCCTGAAACGCGCCCGGCGTACGCGCTGCGGGCGGCACGCCGGCCCACAACGCCCCCCTCATTCCGCTCCCCCCGCCCCTTCCTCCTCGTCCCTCAACCGCACATGCTCGACCAGTCGGTTGAGGACGGCGGCGGTGGTGGCGATGGCGGTGTCGTCGAAGCCGTGGAGGGCCTGGCGGATGGTGGTCTGGCGGGCCTGTTGCATGCGGTGGAGGACGACCTTGCCGTGAGGGGTGATGGCGACGCGGCGGGCGCGGCGGTCGTGGGAGTCGGGGGTGCGTTCGACGAGGTTCTGGGACTCCAACTGGCCGATCTGGCGGGTGACGTGGGAGGGCTCGACCATCAGATGCTGGGCGAGGTCGCCGACCCGGCAGGCGCCGCCGCAGGAGTCCAGGGCCGTCAGCAGCCACAGGTCCGAGCGGGTGGCGCGGACGCCGGCCCGGCTCGCCTGGCGTTCGTGGGCCTGGGAGCGGGTGAGGAGATAGGAGAGGGTGGCCAGTACGCCCTGGAGGGCGACGGTGGGGTCGCGGCCGTCGGCCGGTTCCCGGGCGCCGGGCGCGGGGCCGCCCGCCGGTTCCTGGACGCCGGGCGCGGGGCCGCCCGCCGTGACGTCGTGGCTCGTTGTCATCTCCTGAACTCCTCCGACGTCATGGTGCTCGGCGGCGCCCCTGGCCCCGCGACGTGCGGTGCGGGCGCGGGCCCCGGCTTGGGGGAACTGTAGCCGTCATGAGCACGTCGGCCGAGGGGCCGTCGCGGGGATTCGCCGCCCGCACAACGAGTGCCTGAGGCAACGGCATTGAGCCAATCTCGAATGCGCCGTGCCCCGCCCCTTCCACGCCCCGCACGCCGGGGCTAGCGTGGGACCAGTTAATTGCTTTAGTCAGGTAAAGACTTCCCCGCCCGGCCCCCGGCCGACCGCCTCCAGGCCGCCGCTCGCCGGGAGGCCGTCAGGTTTCCGCTCGTCAACGCGTCCCGTTCGCCGTGGACATCTCCGACCCGCCACGGAGCACACCGCACCCGGCGCCCCACCGGCCCGGGACCACGCTCCGTGACCCGACCGTGGAAGGACCCCGCATGACGACCGCACCGCACCGCACCACCCCCGTGACGGACGACGCATCCGCCCCCGTCGCCTTCCCGGCGCCCCGCGCCGCCGGCTGCCCCTTCGACCCGGCCCCCGCCGTCACCCACGCCCGCCACGAAGCGCCGTTCACCCGCGCCACACTCTGGGACGGCACCTCGTGCTGGCTGGTCACCCGCTACGAGGACGTCCGGGCCGTCCTAGGGGACCCGCGTTTCAGCGCCGAGACCCACCACAAGGGCTTCCCGTTCGTCACCGTCGGGATCAAGGAAGTGGCCCGCACCGGCCCGACCTTCATCCGCATGGACGATCCCGAGCACGCCCGGATGCGCCGGATGCTCACCTCCGACTTCATGATCAAGAAGGTGGAGGCGATGCGCCCCGAGGTGCAGCGGCTCGCGGACGACCTGCTGGACCGGATGACCGACGGCCGCGACGAGGCCGACCTGGTCGCCGAGTTCGCGCTGCCGCTGCCGTCCCTGGTCATCTGCCTGCTGCTCGGCGTCCCCTACGAGGACCACGCCTTCTTCCAGGAATGCAGTCGCATCCTCCTCAGCCTCCGTTCCACCTCCGACGAGGTCCGCGTCTCGCAGGAGGAACTCCTCGGCTACCTCACCCGTCTCGCCGACACCAAGCGCGAGAAGCCGGACGACGCGATCATCAGCCGCCTGGTCGCCCGCGGCGACCTGAGCAGCACCGACATCGCCTCCATGGGACGGCTGCTGCTCGTCGCCGGCCACGAGACGACCGCCAACATGACGGCCCTGTCGACCCTCGCCCTGCTGCGCAACCCCGACCAGCTCGACCGGCTCCGTTCCGACCCGTCGCTGGTCAAGCCCGCGGTGGAGGAACTGCTGCGCTACCTCACCATCGTCCACAACGGCGTCCCCCGGGTCGCCACCGAGGACGTCACGGTCGGTGGCCGCACCGTGCGGGCCGGCGAGGGCCTGGTCTGCCTGCTCAACACGGCCAACCGCGACGACGCAGCCTTCCCCGAGGCGGACACCCTCGACATCGGCCGTGACGCACGCCGCCATGTCGCCTTCGGCTTCGGCGTCCACCAGTGCCTGGGCCAGCCGCTGGCCCGGGTGGAACTCCAGATCGCGCTGGAGACCCTGCTGCGCCGCCTGCCCGGGCTGCGCCTCGCCGTCCCGTTCGAGGAGATCCCGTTCCGCCACGACATGGGGATCTACGGGGTGCACGCACTGCCGATCGCCTGGTGAGGGCCTTCGGCCCGCCACGCCCCGGCCTGCCGGTCCGTCACCCCTCGACCGACCGCCCCCGCACACCCTGACCGCCTGCCCGAAGGAGAGAGCCCATGCGCGTCCATGTCGACCAGGACAAGTGCTGCGGCGCCGGAAGCTGTGTGCTGTCCGCGCCCGATGTCTTCGACCAGCGGGACGAGGACGGTGTCGTCGTCCTCCTCGACGCCCGCCCGCCCGCCGAACTGCACGAGGCGGTACGCGAGGCCGCCGCGGTCTGCCCGGCCGCCGCGATCATGCTGGAGGAGACGACGGAGCGGGTGGGGACGTGACGGGGAGGTGGGGGTGAGAATGCGGTGACGGGGGAGGCGGGGGCGAGAGCGTGGGTGGTACGGCGGGGTGCCGCGCGGCCTGGCGTGCCGTGCGCTCCGGTGTGTCGCGTGCGCTGGTGTGCCGGCGTACGCCCGCTTGTGGACGGCCTTGGGCGCCCCTCCGCACGCGGGCGGGGGCGGGGGGCGTTGTGCCCTCTCGCGCACCGGACTCCCTCTCGCGCCAGCGGACGGTGGGACGGTGTCGGTCGGTTCGTACCACCCGCCCCCCGGGCCGCACGAA
>NZ_JCANQV010000021.1:0-33484 GCF_059553635.1 Candidatus Streptomyces philanthi | reverse complement strand
GACCTGGGGGGTTCCGGAACGGGCCCGGTACGGCTGCTGGTCCACGAGGGGCTGGGCACCCTCGCGCCCTACCGCCCGCTGATCAAGGAACTCGCGGCCGGCGGGCCCCTGGCGGGGCTCGTGGTGACCGACAGTGACCGCTACCTCGCACACGAACCGCAGCGGCTCGTCGAGGACCTGGCCGCCGAGTACGCGCGCGAGGTGCTCGCCGCCGGGCACCGCGAGGTCGAGGTGGTGGGCTACTGCTCCGGCGGTCTGATCGCCGCCGAACTGGCCCGCGCCCTGGGGGAGAGCGGCGCCGAGGTACGGCGGCTGACCGTCGTGTCCAGCTACCGCATCCCCTACCGCCTGCACGACGAACTCATGATCGACTACGCCTTCGCCCGCGTCATGGGCGGCGACCTGGCCGCCCTCGGATGGCCCGCCGACGAGGGCGACATGGGGCACGCCCTCGCCGCCGCCCTGGCCCGCTCCCCGAAGGCACTGGAGCCCGGGGCGTTCGCCCTGCTCGGCGGGGACGAACGGCTGGAGTCCGTCGCCGAACGCTTCCGCCTGCTGGGCGAGCGGCCCGCCCCGGAACGCCGGGCGGCCCTCTTCCAGGAACTGGCCCGCACCGGCCCGGGCCTGGACGACGCCGGGCAGGTGGCCGTGCTCCACCGGGTCTTCGAGCGCACCGTCCAGGCGGTCACCCACTACGAACCCCTGCCGTACGCGGGCGACATCACCTTCCTCCGCCCCCTCGCGCCCACGCACTTCATCCCCGGCTTCCGGGACGACATGACACGCTTCTGGCGGGAGCTGTGCCTCGGGGAACTCACGGTCACCGATGTCCCCGGCGACCACTTCAGCTGCGTCCAGGCCCCGCACGTCACGCGGACCGCCGCGGCGATCACGGCACACCCCGGGGCCGGGCGATGAGCGGCCCGCTGCGCGTCGTGGTGTGCGGTACCCGCTTCGGGCAGGTCTACCTGTCGGCGCTCGCCCGGCGCCCGGAGCGGTACCGCCTCGCCGGCATCGTCGCCCGCGGCAGCGCCCGGTCCGCGGCCCTCGCCGAGCAGTACGGCGTCCCGCTCCACTCCTCGGTCGGCCGGCTGCCCGCCGACGTGGACGCCGCCTGCGTCGCCGTCTCCGGCGCGGTCGGCGGCGGACCGGGGACGGAACTGGCGCGGCAGCTGATGGAGCGCGGGATCCATGTCCTCCAGGAACACCCGCTGCACCCGGCGGAACTGGCGGACTGCCTGCGCACGGCCCGCCGCACCGGCACGCAGTACCTGCTGAACACCTTCTACCCCCACCTGGCACCCGTGCGGCGTTTCGTCACGGCGGCCCGGCGGCTGGTCGCGCTGCGGACCCCGGTGTTCGTGGACGCGATGTGCGCCGTCCAGGTCTCCTACGACCTGCTGGACATCCTCGGCGAGATCTTCGACGGGGTGCGCCCCTGGTCGGTCACGGTGCCCGCCGGCGCCGGGGACCGTCCGCTGACCGCCGTGGACGCGACGGTCGCCGGGGTCCCGCTGACCCTGCGGGTGGAGAACCGGATGGAGCCCGGGGACGACAGCACCAGCCTCTTCCTGCACCGCGTCACCGTCGGCACGGACGCCGGGAACCTGACGCTGGTCACCACCCACGGCCCGGTCGTGTGGAGCCCCGTGCTGCGCACCGGGACGGACGCGTCCGGGAGGTTCCTCCCCGGCCCGCACGGCACGGGCCCGGGGGAGGGCGGCCACCTGGACACCGGCCCCGAGGTGCTCGGCCCCGCACAAGGGCCCTCGTGGCGGGAGGTGCTGACGGAGGTGTGGCCGGAGGGCGTGCTGCACGCCCTGGACGTCCTGCGTGCCCGCATCGACGAGGGCGGCGATCCGCTGCGCGGCGCCCAGCGGCACCTGACGGTCGCCCACGCCTGGCAGGAACTCACCGAGGCCCTCGGTTACCCCCGGGCGGCGGGTCCCCGCCCCGGCCCCCCGGTGACGGCCGCCGACCTCCTCGCCGGGGGCCGGTGAACGCCGCGTACCGGGTCATCCCGCCCCGTCCTCCGGGGCCGGGCGGGGTGCCCCGGGTGACAGGGGCCGCACGCTCCTTATAGAGTTATTGTACGCGTACATATAACGCGTACGAAAAAGTTGGAGGAGTGGTGGACGAGGCAGGGATGGCCTCCGCGTCGCTCGGCGGCGCGGGGCGGACCGGCCGCACGGCCGGACCGGCCGTTTCCCCGGGGCACCGGGCCCCGCGCGCCGGGGGCCCGCCCGGGAAGGGCGGGACCGGCGGACCGAGGAGGGGCCCCGGCCCGGCGGCCGTACGGACACGGACGGCCGGCGGCGCCCCGGCGAAGGAGGTACGGCAGTGACCACCGCATCCGGCTCGGCCGAGCGGAGCGAGGCCCCCACCGCACAGCCGGACACCGAGGCCCCCGGACAAGGAGCCCTCACCGGGCTGCTGCGGCCCCACCGCCTCGGCCTGACCGCCGTTCTCGTCCTCCAGGTCGTCAGCGCCCTCGGGGGCCTCGCCCCCCTGATCGCCGTCGTCGAACTGGGGCGTTCGCTGCTCCTGTCCGGCCCGGTGGACGAGGGCCATGTATGGACCGTCGTCACCGTCGGCGCGGTCGGACTGCTCGTCCGCGTCGTGTTCGGGGCCCTGTCCTCGGGCATCGGGCACCTCATCGACGGCGAACTCCAGCTGTCCCTGCGGCGCAGGCTCGCCGCGCACCTGGGCCGGGTGCCCCTCGGCTGGTACGCGCGGCGCAGCGCCGGAGAGCTCGGCCAGGTCGTGCAGAACGACGTCGCCGACCTGCACCCGCTGACCGCCCACACCCCCGGGGAGATCACCTCCGCGATCGTCGTCCCCCTGGTCTCCCTGGTCTACCTCTTCCTCGTCGACTGGCGGCTCACCCTGGTCGCGCTGGTCCCGGTGCTGCTCGGCCTGGCACTGAACCTCATGCTCATGTCGGACAGCCGGCGACGCGACCAACTCGCCCTGGACGCGGCCATGGGACGGATCGCCGGCTCCGCCGTCGAGTTCGTCGAGGGCATCTCGGTCGTGAAGGCGTTCGGCGGATCGGGCCGCGCGCACCGCGCCTTCATCAAGGCGGCGGACGACTTCGCCGACTACTTCCTCGGCTGGGTCCTCGGCGTGGCGGGCCTCGGCGCCCTGGCCGCCCTGGTGCTGTCGCCGCCCTTCGTCCTGGTCCTCGTCCTCACCGGCGGCACGGCCCTGATCACCACGGACGCCATGCCGCCCGCCGACCTGCTGCCCTTCCTGCTGCTGTCCCTCGGCCTGACCGCCCCCGTCGCCGCCCTCGGACACGGCCTCGACGACATCCAGGCGGCCCAGCGGGCGGCCGGCCGCATCCGCGGCCTGCTCCGCGTGGCACCGCTGCCCGGGCCGCCGCGGCCCGTGACCCCGAGCGGCCACCGGGTGGAACTGCGCGACGTCGGCTTCTCCTACGAGCCCGGACACGAGGTCCTGCGCGGCGTCGACCTCGTCCTCGAACAGGGCACCGTCACCGCCCTGGTGGGACCCTCCGGCGGCGGCAAGTCCACCCTGGCGCAACTGCTGCCGCGATTCTTCGACCCGACGCACGGAACCGTCCTGCTCGGCGGCGTCGACCTGCGCGACATCGCGTCACGGGACCTGTACCGCCTGGTCTCCTTCGTCTTCCAGGACGTACGGCTGCTGCGCGCCAGCATCGCCGACAACATCGCCCTCGCGGTCCCGCACGCCGACCGCGACGACATCGTCCGCGCCGCCCGCCTCGCCCGCATCCACGACCGCGTCCTCGAACTGCCCCGCGGCTACGACTCCGTGATCGGCGAGGACGCGGGACTCTCCGGCGGGGAGGCCCAGCGGATCTCCATCGCCCGCGCCCTGCTCACCGACGCCCCGGTCCTGGTGCTCGACGAGGCCACCGCGTTCGCCGACCCCCGCACCGAGCACGAGGTGCGCCACGCCCTGGACACGCTCAGGGAGAACCGCACCCAACTGGTCATCGCCCACCGCCTGGAGACCATCGCCGAGGCCGACACCGTCGTGGTCCTGGAGAACGGGACCGTGGCGGAACGCGGCACCCCCGCCGAACTCCTCGCGACGGACGGACGGTTCGCCGCGATGTGGGAGGCACAACAGGCATGGTCCGACACCGTGCCGCCAGGCCACGGCACGACCGTGCGAGGAGGAGAGTCCCGGTGATCCGTCTGCTGCTGCGCATCCTCGGCGACGCGCACGCGCGCCCGCTGCGGCGCACCCTCTCCCTGATGACCGCGACCGCCGTGGCCGAGGGCCTCTCCTACGCGCTGCTCGTCCCGCTGCTCGGCGCCCTCTTCGGCGGCCGGCCCGGCGCCGCCTGGCCCTGGCTCGGCGCCTTCGCGGCCGCCGCGGCCGTCTGCGCCGTCCTCCGCTACCGCTCGGACGTCTCCGGCTTCCGCGTCGGCGCCGCGCTCTCCCGCGGCCTGCACCACCGGCTCGGCGACCACCTGGCCCGGCTGCCCCTGGGCTGGTTCACCCCCCGGCGCGTGGGTGACGTCTCCGTCCTCGCCAGCCGCAGCGTGCTCCAGGTGATGGCGGTTCCGGCCCACCGCCTCCAGCCACTCATCGGGGCCTGCTTCACCCCGCTCACCGTGGTCGTGGTGATGCTCTGCCACGACTGGCGGATGGGCCTGGCCGCACTCGTGGCCGTCCCCGTCGTCGCGGCCGCGCAGATCTGGACCGGCCGGGCCACGGCGGCCCAGGACGCCGAACGCGCGCGGCGCGGCGACGAGGCCGCCGGACGCGTCATCGAGTACGTGCGCGCCCAGCCCGTACTGCGCGTGGGCGGCCGCACCACCGACGGCTTCCGGCTGCTGGACGACGCCCTCGACGGACAGCGGCGGGCGGTGCGGCGCTCCGCGCTGTCGGCGCTGCCCGGTGTCCTGGGGCTGTCCTTCACCGTGCAGGCCGCGTTCACCGCACTGCTGCTGCTGGGCACCACGCTCGCCCTCGGCGGACGGGTCGAGCCCGCCGAGGTGCTGGCGCTGCTCGTGCTGGCCGCCCGCTGCGTGGACCCGCTGCTGTCCCTGTCCGACCTGGGCGGCCAGATGCGGGCGTCACGCGGTGAACTGGAACGGCTCGACGCCGTCCTGAGGGAGAAGCCGCTGCCGGAACCGGAAACGGCCGTCGCACCGCGCGGCAGCGACCTCGCCTTCGACTCGGTCGTCTTCCGCCGGGGCGGCCGTACGGTCCTCGACGGACTGTCCCTCACCGTGCCCCAGGGCAAGCGCCTCGCGGTCGTCGGCCCCTCCGGCGCGGGCAAGAGCACCCTGCTGCAACTCCTCGCGCGCTTCCACGACGTGGACGCCGGCACCGTACGGTTCGGCGGCGTCGACGTCCGCGACATCGGCACCGAGAACCTGATGAGCCGCATCTCCGTCGTCTTCCAGGACGTCTACCTCTTCGACGGCACCATCGAGGAGAACATCCGTCTCGGCCGCCCCGGCGCCGACGACGCCGAGGTCCGCGCCGCCGCCGCGGCCGCCCGCCTGGACGAGGTCGCCGCCCGGCTCCCGGAGGGCTGGTCGACCAGGGTCGGCGAGGGCGGCGCGGTCCTCTCCGGCGGGGAACGCCAACGCGTCTCCATCGCCCGGGCGTTGCTCAAGGACGCCCCCGTGGTCCTGCTGGACGAGGCGACCTCCGCACTGGACCCGGAGAACGAACGGGCCGTCCAGCAGGGCATCGACCGCCTGCTGGAGGGGCGGACGGTGGTGATGGTCGCCCACCGGCTGCGCACCGTCCGCCAGGCGCACAGCATCGCCTTCCTGGACGACGGGCACATCGTCGAGCAGGGAACCCACGACGAACTGCTGCGACAGGGCGGGCACTACGCCCGGTTCTGGCAGGTCTCCCTGGCACCCGTACCGAGTGAGTGAGGCAGACATGGTCCCCCAGCCCCCGGCACCGGCCCGGCCCGGGAAGGCGGTGCGCCGCCCGGCGCCCCGGGTGTGCGCCAGAGCCCGGGTGCTGTGCTTCCCGCACGCCGGCGGCGCCGCGAGCCACTACCGCCGATGGGCGGTGGACGCCCCGTGGGACGTCGAGTTCGCGCCGGTCCAGTACCCGGGCCGGGAGGACCGCTACGCCGAGCCGGCGCCGACCACCATGGCGGACCTGGCCGGCGCGATCACCGGCGAACTCCTCGCCGGCCGGCAGGAGGGCGCGGACCTGCCGACGGTGCTGTTCGGGCACAGCATGGGCGCCGCCGTCGCGTACGAGGTCGCCCGGGGACTGACCGCCGCCGGCCGGGCACCCGCCGCCCTGGTGGTGTCCGGCCGCCCGGCGCCGCGGCTGTCCCGGCCGGGTACCGTGCACCTCGGCACCGACGACGACCTGGTGGCCGATCTGCGCCGCCTCGGCGGCACCGGCACCGGCGTCCTGGACGACGCGTCGCTGATGACCGCCGTGCTGCCCACCGTCCGGTGCGACTACCGGCTGATCGAGACGTACCGGCCGCTGCCCGGCGTCCCGCTGCGCGCCCCGGTCACCGTCCTGTACGGGGACAAGGACCCCGAGGTCGACGAACGGGAGGCCGCGGCGTGGCGCGAGGCCACCGAGGGGCCCTGCCGGCTCCGCGCGTTCCCGGGAGCGCACTTCTACCTGGAGGAGCACCGCCGGCAGGTACTCGGCACCCTCGTGGCGCAGGCGCGGGAGGCGACGGCCGGCACATCCGCGGCGTGGCCCGCCCTGCCCTGATCCGTGCGGCCCCGCCACGGCGCGGGCCGGACGCGGGGCCCGGCCCGGTGGGGTTCACCCCTCACCGGGCCGCGCGGCCGTCCGTGCCGGGTCAGGCCCGGGCGATCAGCCCGTCGACCACCGCTTCGAGGCCCTGACGGTGGGTGTCGCGGCCGGTGAGCTCGGCCCACCGGGCGGAGAGGGAGGCGAGCCGGGGGTAGGCGTCCGCGGGCAGGGCGGCGAACGTCTGGTCACGGTGCGAGGGCTGGTCGCTCTCGGCCCGCCGGCGCTCGCGCGTCACCCGGATCATCAACTCGCCCACGGTGTAGTACCAGACGACGCGGTACGCGTCGACGGCCTGTTCGGGCGTGAGGCCGCAGTCGACGGCCGCGTCCACGATCGCCTCGACGATCCACAGCGCGGAGACGGCCATGAGGTCGTCCGAGGCGAGGACCTCGACGATCCAGGGACAGCCGGCCAGCACGTCGTGCAGCAACCGGCCGGCGGCGACCATCCGCTCGCGCGGGTCCTTCGGCAGTTCGGGGCGGGGGATGCTCCGGGCGTGCTCCTCCAGCAGGAGCAGCAGCAGCTCATCCTTGTCGCGCACATGGTGATAGAGCGCCATCGGCGTGCTGCCGAGCTCCTTCGCCAGGCGTCTCATCGACAGGGCGCCGGCGCCTTCCGCCTCCAGCAGGCGCTGCGCGGCCGAGATGATCGCCTCCCGCGACAGCCGGGGCGGACGACCGGTTCTTCCAGTGCGCTTCGTTGGGGACTGCATCCGTCCATCTTCCTTCACATGTGGGCGAGGGCGTCCGCGGCCCGTCGTGGAGCGGGGCGGTGTCGTGCCGGGGCGCGGCATCCGCGGTTGCCGCGCGAGGGGTTCCGGCTCCGCCGCACCCGGTCCCCGGCCGGTTTCACCGCGGCCCGGCCGCAGGGCCGTTCCGGCAGGCAGGGCCCTGTTCCGCGGCGCCGGGACCGGTGCGGGGGTGACAACCGATCAACCTCCCGCTATGGTTATTGTACGCGTACAACTTACGGGTACGAAAACTCTGGAGGAGCGGATGTCCCAGGCGGCCGGATCCGACGCCGACGGGTCGCCGTCCCCCCGGCGCGGGCGCGCGACCGGCGTGCGCCTCCGCGCCGGCCAGGCGCTCCGGCCGCGCGGCGTGCGACGCCCGTCGGCCCGCGCCCTGCCCGGCCCGCTCCGGACGCGGAGTCACCAGCCGCGGCGGCAGGGGTTGTCATCCCCCGTCGGCCCCCTGCCGCCGCTTTCCCGTTCCGCCACCCCGGTGCCGGGCCCGGAAAATGCCGCCCCGGAACCGGTGTGTAATTAACCGGATACCTGCCTTCGAGGGGCCGCGAGTAATCCCGGTGCCCTTTGCAACCTCTGTTGATCGGCTGAATCCGATTGGGTACACTCGCCAACTAGTTCGGCCGATGCGTTAATCCGCATCGGCGTGGCTGGTTTCCGACACCGAGGTAGCGATGTCTGGTCGGCGTGTATCGATGGGGAACTGCGGCCGATCGCGATCCATGCGATCAGCCAATTCTGTGGCGTGCGCCGCCGGAGTGGCCGGGGCGAAATCCGGCTACCTCGGACCGAAGTCGCCGGTCCAGCCATGAGTATGAGGCCGGGTTTTCTTCTGCGATATGCAGGGAAGCCCGTTCCGATTTCCTTCTGAATTCTTATTTCCCGACGAGTGCAGCCCTTGCGTCGAAGGGTGTGCGTTGCACTCATCGCGGTGTGCGCGGACGGCATATTTTCCGGCCGAAAGATCTGCCGTCCCCTCCGCGCACACGTGTGCGTCCTGTGCGGTCCGCTCGATCTGTCATGAATTTCCCGCAGGGCGAATAGTCGTTGGCGGGCTCACCCCTGCCCAGCCAGACGCGGCGTCGCCCTCCCATCGGAGGAAGTGAAATGAAGGCTCATTACCGCACCGCCGTGGTGGAAACAGCGCGCGAACCGCTGGACATCGCCGTCGGCCTCGCCGCCTCCGGCCACTTCGACACCTTAGTGGTCCACGAGGGGCCGGACGGCTGGTCCATGGCCGGCGGCATCGCCGCGGAGGTCGTCGTCGACGCCGAGAACATCCGATGTCGCACACGCGGCACGACCCACGAGGAACCCTGGTTCGGGGACCCCCTCGCGGCGGTGCAGAAGTTCCTGTCCGGCCTGCCCATCGCCGACTGGACCGCGTACGGCTGGTGCGCCTTCGAACTCTCCCACGCCATCGCCGGAATGACGGCCGAGGAGGGAACACTGCTCCACCTCGTGGTCCCGGAGACGGAACTCCGGCTGACCGGCACCCGGATCGACCTGCGCAGCCTGGACGGCGCCGCGCTCACCGCGGTGGAGAACGCCCTGTCCCGCCTCGCGGACACACCGGATGCCGCACCGGCCGAACCCGCGCCCGTCCACGTCGACCTGGAGACCGGCGCCGACGACTACCGCCTGGGCGTGGCCTCGCTCGTCGGGCAGATCCGCGCGGGAACCCTCCAGAAGGCCATCCTCTCCCGCGAGATACCCGTCACCACCGAGATCGACTTCCCCGCCAGCTACCGCAGGGGCCGCCGCGAGAACAACCCGGCCAGGTCCTTCCTCCTGGACATGGGCGGACTGCGCTGCTTCGGCTTCAGCCCCGAGACCGTCGTCGAGGTCTTCGCCGACCGCCGGGTCACCAGCCAGCCCCTCGCCGGCACCCGCGCCCTGACGACCGACCCCGACCGCAACCGCGCCCTCCGCGACGACCTCCTCTCGGACCCCAAGGAACTCCACGAACACGCCATCTCGGTCAAGCTCGCCGTCGACGAACTGGCCGGCCCCTGCAAACCCGACTCGGTCGTCGTCGAGGAGTACATGTCCGTCAAGGAACGCGGCTCCGTCCAGCACCTGGCCTCCAGGGTCGCGGGGCGGATGCCGGAAGGGGCCAGCCCCTGGGACGCGTTCGCCGCCGTCTTCCCCGCCGTCACCGCCTCCGGGGTGCCCAAGCACGCCGCCTACCGCGTCATCCGCGAGCACGAGAAGAACCGCCGCGGACCGTACGCCGGCGCCGTACTCAAGGTCGCCGAGGACGGCAGCATGGACGCCGCCCTGGTCCTGCGCAGCGTCTACGCGCAGGACGGCCGCACCTGGCTGCGGGCCGGTGCCGGGATCGTCGAACAGTCCCGGCCCGAACGCGAACTCGAGGAGACCCGGGAGAAGCTCAGGTCGGTGGCGACGTCCCTGCTGGCACGCGCCGGGGACACCGGGACCGCGACACCCCGTGAGACCGTCCGCGCCGGATCGCACCACTGACCCCGGGCACCGGCGCCGATGACCACCGACCACCGACTCCTGGAGGCAACAGCACCGTGCTGACGACGGGGGAGCCCCTACGTGTCCAGTTACTGGGGCCGATAAGAGCCTGGAGGGACGGCAAGGAGGTCCCCCTGGGCCCGCCGAAACAACGCGCCGTCCTCGCCCTGCTGGCCAGCCGCGCCGGCGATGTCGTGGGGATCGAGCACATCATCGACGCCGTCTGGGGGAGCGACGTCCCGCAGACCGCCGCCAACGGCGTCCACACCTACGTCGCCGGGCTGCGCCGCGCGCTGGAGCCCGGCCGCAGCAGACGGGGCACCAGCTCCGTCCTCGCCTCCGCCGGCGGCGGCTACTGCCTGCGCGTGAGCCCCGACGCCGTGGACGCCCTGCGGTTCACGCACAGCCACACCCAGGCCCGCAGGGCACGCGCCGCCCTCGACCACCGAAGGGCCCTCGAACGGTACGAGGACGCCCTGGCGCTCTGGCACGGCGAAGCCTTCGCGGGCGTCCCCGGACCCTTCGCCGCCATGGAACGCACCCGGCTCCAGGACCTCAGGATGACCGCCGTCGAGGAATGGGCGTCCGACATGCTGGAGGCGGGACGCCACGGCGAAGTCGTCGCCGACCTCTCCGCCGCGGTCGCCGAGGAACCCCTGCGGGAGAAGCTGCGCTGGCTGCTGATGCTCGCCCTGTACCGCTGCGACCGGCAGGCCCACGCCCTCGCCGTCTACACCGAGACCCGGCGGCTGCTCAACCGGGAACTGGGCATCGAACCCGGCACGGAACTGCGCAACCTGCACCGGGACATCCTGGCCGGACGCGCCACCACCCCGGGCCAGGACCGGCCCCCGGCCCCCTCCGGCGACCTCACGGACGGCACCCCGCCCGACACCCCGCGCCCCGCCCAACTGCCGCCGCTGGCCCGGGGATTCGTCGGACGCAGCGCGGAACTGTCCCAGCTGGAACAGGTACTCGCCGACGACGGGGCACGGCACAGCGCCAGCACACGGGTGGCCGTGATCGACGGCCTGGCGGGCGTGGGCAAGACAGCCGTCGCCCTGGAACTGGCACACCGGCTCCGGGACCGCTTCCCCGACGGCCAGCTGTTCGTCGACCTCTGCGGCACGGGACTGGAGGGCACCCCCCTCACCGCGGCCGAGGCACTCGCCCAACTCCTGCGCAGCCTCGGCGTCGACGACGCACGGATACCCGCCGACCCGGCCGGACGGGTCTGCCTCTACCGCAGCCTGCTCCACGGGCGGCGCACCCTCGTCGTCCTCGACGACGCGCACAGCGCCGAACAACTGCGCCCGCTGATCCCCCGTGGCACGGCATGCGTCCTCGCCACCAGCAGGCAGCGGCTCACCGGCCTCGCGATCCGCGACGGCGCCTACCTCATCCGGGTCGGCCCGCTGTCCGACGACGAATCGGCGGAACTGCTCGCCTACCTCGGCGGGGACCGGCTCCGGGGGGAGAAGGCGGCCATGATCCGCCTGGCACGGATCTGCGGTGGGCTGCCGCTGGCGCTGCGCAGCGCCGTCGAAGGGCTGAGCGCGGCACGCGACGTCGCGCCGACCGCGGCGGTCGAGCACTACGCCGACGAACGCCGGCTGCTGGACCGTCTCACCGTGGAGGGCGACGCGGCCGCCAACCTGCGCACCGTGTTCGAGGCGTCGTACCGGGCACTGCCCGCGGAGACCGCCCGGATGTTCCGCTACCTGGGACTGCGCTCCGGCGGCCCGATCACCGTGCACGAGGCCGCCGCCCTCGCCGGCACGAGCCGCGCGACGGCCCGCCAACTCCTCGACCTGCTCGTCAACAACCATCTGCTGGAGAGGACGGCCGACCACCACTACCGCTTCCACGGCCTGGTCGGGATCTACGCGGCCGAGTGCGCCCGGCGCGAATCCAGGACCGACCGCGACCTGGCGCTGATGCGCCTCTTCGGAAAGGGGAGGGGCGTCATGCCGTGCCGCACGGGCGCCGTGGAGGAGGAGAGGAGACAGCACGCCGCCGCGGGCTGAGCGGACGGCACGGGAGGCGGGGCCGGCAAGGCCCCGCCTCCCCGCCCCGTACCGGCGAACGGTCCGGCTACCCGCCGCTGCCCAGCCCGAAGAACTTCACGATCCAGTGAGCGGAGCAGATCGAGCCGGGGAAGTACGGGCCGCCGGTGCCGCACTGTTCGGGACCGGTACCAGGGTCGACGGGCGTGCCGTGCCCGATGCCCGGGACGCGGTTCACCTCGACGGCGGCCGTGCCGTCCGCGGCGAGGTACTCCTCGTGCCGGGTGCCGTCCGGCCCGATGACGGACGTCCGGTCCGGTTTCTGCGGCAGGCCGTGCAGCGCCGTCCACTGGTCGCGCAGCGCGTCCGCGTTGCGCGGCGTGACCGTGGTGTCCCGCTCGCCGTACCAGACGGCGATACGCGGCCACGGCCCGGACCACGACGGGTGCGCGGCGCGGACGCGCTGCGCCCACTGCTCGGGGGAGAGAACGGCCCCGGCGCTCATGCACACGAACGGCCCCGCCGACTCGGCGCATCCGTACGGGATGCCCGCGATGACGGCCCCCGAGGCGAAGACGTCCGGATACGCGGCGAGCAGCGCCGCGGTCATGGCTCCTCCGGCGGACAGACCGGTGAGGTGGACGCGCCGGGCGTCGGCCCCGTAGGCGGAGACCGCGTACGCGGCCATCTGCCGGACGGAGGCCGCCTCGCCCTGGTCGCGGCGGTTGTCGTCCGGCAGGAACCAGTTGAAGCAGGTACCGATGTTGTTCCAGGCGGTCGTCTCGGCGAACACCAGCAGGAACCCGTCCCGGTCGGCGAGCTCGACCAGACCCGAGTGATCGGCGTACGTCTGCGCGTTCTGGGAGCACCCGTGCAGCGCGATCACGACGGCCGGGTGCGCGGGCAGCGACGCCGGCCGGTGGACGTACATGTTCAACCCGCCCGGATTGGAGCCGAACGAGGCGACCTTCGTCAGCGGGGACGCGGCCTGCGCCGGCCCCACCAGCCCCACCCCGAGCAGCAGGACGACAACGGCCGGCAGACAGAACAACAGCCGCCGCCACCGGCCCGACGGTGGGCCGGACGACGTGCGCGGCGATGGTACGGGGACGGGACACGACCTCGGCATGGCGGCTCCCTCGACGGCGTACGGGCCCGCCCCGGCCGGGTACGGCGGGAGCGGGCCCGGGTCCGCCACCGTAGGGCGTACCACGCGCCGGCGGTATGGGGCGGGACACCACAGCCGTCCCGGCCGCGCCATGGGGAACACCCACGGCGGGTGGCCGACCGGCCGCCTCAGCGGTTCACGCGCGCCGCCGGTACCGCCGGGCGGCGCGGGCGTGGGCGCCGGCGAGCAGGGAGCGCGCCCGTTCTGAGGTGGCCTCGCCCGGGTTGAGGACGCAGACCCACGACTGGGCGGCGTGGAGCGGGTGGGGGAGCAGTCGGTCGGTCTCGGAGTGGTCGAGAGGCGGGTGCCGGTCCGCGTGCGCGCCGGGCGGATGGCCGAGGAGGTCCTCGAACGCCTCCCGGCCGACGGCGATGTTCAGCCGGAACACACCGGGGCGGTGCAGACGGGAAGCGGTGTCGAAACCGTCGTAGTCCTTGGTGACCAGAGTGGCGAACGGCATCCGGCGGTCGGCCGGGGACGTGCCGTCCGGGTCGTAGAAGAAGAACGAGTCGCCCCAGGACACCTCGGGCGCGCCGCTCTCCTCGTCCGCCGTCACCACGACGACGCCGGGCAGACCGCCGACGAACGCGATGAGATCGTCCTCTGTCATCTCCCGGGGACTCCTCTCGGACGGAGAAGGGTGCATGGGCTGGTTCTGCAACGCATCCATGCCTTCAAGTTTTTCATTGAAGTGCTTCTTGGGACTTTTCCCCGGAATCCCCTCCCCCAGCCCGGACAGAGAGCGGCTAACCTTCACATCGCACGGCAGGCACGGGACAAGGACATCGATGAGTGACCGGGGAGTGGGACACCGTCCCGTCGATCTCGCACGCCTGGCGGGGATCTCCACCCAGCAGGTACGCAACTACGCGGACGCCGGCATCCTGCCGCCCGTACCGCGCACGGCGTCCGGCTACCGCCGCTTCGGCGACCGGCATCTGCGCGCGCTGGTCACCTACCGGGCGCTGACGAAGGGGTGCGGGCCACGCGCCGCCCAAGAGATCATGCACGCGGTGCACGCCGGAGACGTGCCGGGCGCGCTCGCCCTGGTGGACGCCTGCCACGCCGCCCTGCACGAGGAACGGCGTTCCCTCCAGGCGACCACCGACGCCCTGGAAACCCTCGCCCGCCGGACACCACCGGTACCGGGGAGGCCCCGCACCGGCCTGCGCATCGGGGACCTCGCCGCCCGCCTCGGCGTCCGCACCTCCGCCCTGCGGACCTGGGAGGCGGCCGGCCTGCTGTCACCGGGGCGGGAGCGCGGGACCGGCTACCGGTGCTTCGGCCCGGCCGACGTCCGGGACGCCCAGATGATCGCCATGCTGCGGCGCGGCCACTACCCGCTGCCGCAGATCCGGACCGTCCTCGACGACCTGCGCCGCACGGGCGGCGGCGCCGCCCTCCGCGCCGCCGTCGCCCAACGCCGGTCGAGCGTCACCACACGCGCGGCGGCCCTGCTCGAAGCCGCCGGCCACCTGCACCAGTACCTCACGACCGCCCCGTCCGGGAGCGCGTGAGGGACCTCGCCCCGCCGACGGGACCGGGCCGCGCGCGTCAGCTGTCGCAGGTGGTGAACTCCGGGGCGGTCCACGCCGGAGAAAACGTTCCGGATAAGGCGCTTCCCCGTGTCATACCTGGACAACTCCCTTTGTCTGGAGGAGTGGTGAAGCATCCCGCTGCGCGAGAACGCTGACGCTGTATGCGCACTTTTCGTGCTTGACCGGCCGCTATTGCCCTCCCTGACGCTCACGGCCCCCACGGGCGGACGCGCGGCCGTGGACGGCACGGCGCGGGAAGGCCGTCGTCTCCTGTCCGACGGCCGGCAGGAAAGGACTTACGGTAACTTTCCACGCCCTTGCCGAGCGGACGGCCGGCGGGCGTCCGGAGCCCGCCGACACCGGGCGACCGGTCCCGGCCCGAGGAGGTGTCCCGCAATGGATGTCGACCAGTTGCAGAAAGCGCTTGCGCCCTGGGACAGGCCCGTGACATCGGTGACGAGACTCATGGGCGGCAGGAATTCCTCCACCTGGACGGTCCGTACGTCCCCCGGCTCCGGGGCCGGTACATACGTGGCCAAGCTCGCCGACACCGAGGACGCCGACGCGTTCCGCGGCGGACTGCGGGTGGCCGCCCGTGCCGACGCGCGGGGAATCCCCAGCGGCGCGCCCGTGCCCACCACGGACGGACGCCTGGCCGTGGACCTTTCCGAGGGAGTGCTCGCGCTGCTGGAGTACGTTCCCGGGCGGCCGCCCGCCGTCTCGTCGGAGAACGACATGAGGCGGGCGGGCGCGGCCCTGGCCCGGGTCCACCTGGCCCTCGGGGACGACACCGAGGGATTGAGCGGGCAGCACACCTGGCCGTGGGAGTGGGCCGAAACCTGCTTGCGGGAACTTGCGATGGCACCCGGCATCCGCGACGCGGCAGCCCGCGCCCTCGACCGGGCCCGCGACATCGCCGCACAGGGCACCCTGCGCATCGGCGTGGTGCACGGCGACGCCTGGCCGGCGGCCTTCCGCCTGCGCGACGACCTCCCCGGAGAGGACGGCCTCATCGACTGGTCCGCCACCATGGAGGCACCCGTCCTCTACGACCTCACGAGCTTCGCGGTGATGACCCGCTGGTCCCCGCGATCACTGCGGCCGTTCCTGGACGGCTACCGGCACATCACCCCGGCGGTCGGCGGCGAACTGCACCATCTCGGCACCTTCATCGGACTGCGCTGGATGTGCCACGCTCTCTACTTCGCCTCCCGCCTGGAGCGGGGAATCGTCCGGGGTGCCGAGTCCGAGGCGGAGAACCAGGAACGCCTCGCCGAGGCGTACGCGGGCCTCACCACGGCGGCGGAAACCGTGTGACCGTTCACCGGCCGCCCGGCCACGGACATGAGGAGGTACGGAATGCGGCACTTCGACATCGGGGAGACGGTCGTCAGGCGCGAGGTGCGTCCGAACGGCGGGGTGTGGAGCGAGCAGGCGCTGCGGGTCGTCGCCGACACCGACGAGGCCCTGGTGACCGCCTGCCGCCCCGGCGCCGAGACACGATGGCCGTCCCTGTACGCCACCTCCCGCCGCGCCGGAGAAGACCGCGGCATGCGCACCGCGGCGCTCGACGCGATGGCGGCCGGCCGGTGGGACCTCGTCCCCGGCGAGTGGCAGGAGACGGCCCTGCTCCTGTGGAAGCCGCCCACGGAGTGGTTCAGCGTCGACGCCTTCTTCGTCACCGACGGCAGCCGCGGACACCGACTGCGGAACTGGTACGTCAACTTCGAGTACCCCACGGCCCGTACCGAGGCCGGATTCGACACCCTCGACCTGACCGTCGACCTCGTCATCGATCCCGACCTCACCCGGTGGCACTGGAAGGACGAGGACGAGTACGCCCACGCCAGACGCCTCGGCATCATCTCCGACCCCGAACACCGCGCCGTGGAACTCGCCCGCACCCGGGCCCTCGCCCTGCTCGAAACCCGAAAGGGACCCTTCTCGGACACCGGGACATGGACGTCCTGGCGCTGGGACCCGTCCTGGCCGACACCGCGGCTGCCGTAGGCCCCGGAAGAGGAAACGGCCACGCGAAAGAGACCAGGCCGCCCCGGCCACGGCCTCGCGCCCATCCCTCACCTCACCCTCGTGCCGCGCCGCACCACCCCTCCCACCGGGACGGAAAAGAGCCCGGGACCACCACCGAGCCCGCCCCGCTCATATCGCCGGCCCGGGCACATGGCCGAGCCGTTCGGTGACGCGTTCCCGCAGGAGGAGGTACTCCTGCCAGCGGTACCGTGTGGGGCCCGGCGGGCGTTGCACCACGCGGGCGGCGGTCACGCTCTGTCCGCGGCGGAACTGCTCGCGTGTCAGGTCGAGTTCGGCGCCGTTGGGCAACCGGTTCCACCAGTGGAAGCCGTGCTGCTCACCGTCGAGATGGACCTCACCGACCATGAGGTCACCGCCGAAGAGATCGTGCACGATCAGTGCCGTGATGTCGCAGTGCCCCCAGGCCGGATTGTCCGGCTGCCACGGGGCACGGTCGAGGTCGTCCGGGGAACAGGTGTCCGCCGCCCAGGCGGACCGTAAGGCTTTGTCGAGATCCAGCAGGTTCCAAGGAGTCATGCCGACAGCTTCGCACCCACCACTGACATCGCCGCCGACGATCGACCACGCGGGCGCGAAACGGCTGGTCAGCGCGCTCCGTTGAACGCGGACACGGCCGCCGTCCCGTCCCCGGCCGTCCGCTCAACGGCTCGCCTCGAACGTCCGCACCTCGTCGGGGGAGGAGGGGGTAACCCCGGCGCGGCAGCCGCCGCGCACGCGGACGGGGCGCCGGGTCGACGGCGCCGTCCGCCCTCGCGCCAGGAGGCCGCGGAGGACCACTGTCCGCGCGTGAGGCAGCCCGCCACGGCACCGGCGAGCAAGCCTCGGAATCCCCTTTAGCATCTTTAACTACCGTATAGCAAACGGCTGTTGTGGAAGCAATCATTCCTGTTAGCGTCGACCGCGGGTGATCGATTCTGCTTCGCCCCGGCAGTTCGTGCTGCCGTTCTGCTCTTTTTCCTGCTCTCACAAGGGATGGCACCGTCATGTCTATGCCGTTCGACCCGACTCCCACCGGTCACGACGGCGGGCAGCCGCAGCTGAGCCTGGCCACGGCCGCCGCGCGCAATCTCGCGAGTACGACCAAGACCGTTCCGCAGATGCAGGGGGTGTCCTCGCGCTGGCTGCTGAGGGTGCTCCCCTGGGTGCAGGTCTCCGGAGGCGCGTACCGGGTCAACCGCCGCCTCACCCACACCCTCGGTGACGGCCGGGTGGAGTTCGTCGCCACCGGCGCCGACGTACGTGTCATCCCGGCCGAGCTGCGGGAACTGCCGCCGCTGCGCGCCTTCGAGGACGCGAGCGTGCTGAACGCGCTGGCGGACCGGTTCACACAGCGGGAGGTGGCCGCCGGGGAGACGATCGTGGAGTTCGGCCGCCCGGTCGACGAGATCGTTCTCTTCGCGCACGGCAAGGGCAACAAGCTGGGCACCGGCAAGTACGGCGACCCCGCCGTGCTCGGTGTGCTCGCGGACGGCGACTACGTCGGTGAGCAGTTGCTGACCGGTCCGGCCGGCGACTGGGACTTCACGGTACGGGCGGTCACCCCCTGCATCGTGCTGACCCTGTCACGGGACGCGCTGGAGGAGGTCCGGGGTCGTTCGGAGAGGCTGCGCAGCCACCTGGAGGACCTGCGGTCCACCTCCCTCCTGTCGCGCAACAAGCAGGGCGAGGCGTCCATCGACCTGGCCTCCGGCCATGTGGGGGAGCCGGTCCTGCCCGGCACGTTCGTCGACTACGAACTCAACCCCCGTGAGTACGAACTGAGCGTCGCCCAGACCGTCCTGCGCGTGCACACACGCGTCGCCGACCTCTACAACGAGCCCATGAACCAGGTCGAACAGCAGCTGCGCCTCACCGTCGAGGCACTGCGCGAGCGGCAGGAGCACGAGCTGGTCAACAACCGTGAGTTCGGGCTGCTGCACAACGCCGACTTCAAGCAGCGCATCCGTACGCACAGCGGACCCCCCACCCCCAACGACCTCGACGAGCTGATCTCGCGGCGGCGCAAGACCCGGTACCTGCTGGCCCACCCGAAGGTGATCGCCGCCTTCGGCCGGGAGTGCAACCGGCGCGGCCTCTACCCGCAGGGCGTGGAACTGGAGGGACACCAGGTGCCCGCCTGGCGCGGCATCCCGATGCTGCCCTGCAACAAGATCCCCGTCAGCCCCTCCGGCACCAGCTCCATCCTCGCGATGCGGACGGGCGAGGAGGACCAGGGCGTCGTCGGCCTCCACCAGAAGGGCATCCCCGACGAGATCGAGCCCAGCCTCAACGTCCGCTTCATGGGCATCAGCGACAAGGCGATCATGTCGTACCTCGTCAGCATCTACTACTCCGCGGCGGTTCTCGTCCCCGACGCGCTCGGGGTCCTGGAGGACGTCGAAATCGGTCACTACGATGACGAACCGGACGCTCACTTCCAGAAGGGGCCGGTCACCGGTGGCACAACCGTTTGAACTGCCGGACTTCTACATGCCGCATCCCGCCCGCCTCAACCCCCACGTGGAGGAGGCGCGGCGGCACTCCAAGCAGTGGGCCCGCGACATGGGCATGCTCGAAGGCTCGGGCGTGTGGGAGGAACGCGACCTCGACGCCCACGACTACGCCCTGCTGTGCGCCTACACCCACCCCGACGCGTCCGGCCCGGCCCTGTCCCTGGTGACCGACTGGTACGTCTGGGTCTTCTTCTTCGACGACCACTTCCTGGAGGTCTTCAAGTACGCCAAGGACCGTGAGGGTGGCAAGGCGTACCTCGACCGCCTGCCGCTGTTCATGCCCGCCGACCCGGCCGCGACGGTCCCCGAGCCGACGAACCCGGTCGAGGCCGGACTCGCCGACCTGTGGGCCCGGACCGTGCCGGACATGTCCGCGGACTGGCGGACCCGGTTCGCGGAGAGCACCGAGAACCTCCTCAACGAATCGCTGTGGGAACTGTCCAACATCAACGCCCACCGCATCCCCAACCCCGTCGAGTACATCGAGATGCGCCGCAAGGTCGGCGGCGCCCCGTGGTCGGCGGGACTCATCGAGTACGCGGTCGGCGCCGAGGTCCCCGCGCCGATCGCCGCCTCCCGCCCGATGCGGGTACTTCGGGACAGCTTCTCCGACGCCGTCCACCTGCGGAACGACCTCTTCTCGTACCAGCGCGAGGTCGAGGAGGAGGGGGAGAACAGCAACGGCGTGCTGGTCCTGGAGACCTTCCTCGGCTGCGGCACCCAGGAGGCCGCCGACGCCGTCAACGACCTGCTGACCTCCCGCCTCCAGCAGTTCGAGAACACCGTCGTCACCGAACTGGCCCCGCTCTTCGCGGAGACCGGCCTGCCCCCCGACCGGTGCGCGGACGTCCTCGCGTACGTCAAGGGCCTCCAGGACTGGCAGTCCGGCGGCCACGAGTGGCACCTGCGCTCCAGCCGCTACATGAACCAGGGCGCGACCGGCGGCAGACCGGGGACGACCGCACTGCCCGGGTTCTCGCTCCTCCCGCGCGGCCTGGGCACCGCGGCGGCGCACCTCGGAGTGACGACCACCGTGGGGGCCGAGGCCGGCCGGCTCCGGAGCCTCACCCACGTTCCCCACCGGAAGGTCGGCCCCTCCCTGCTGCCGGACTTCTCCATGCCGTTCCCGACCCGGCTCAGCCCGCACCTGGACGGCGCCCGCCCGCGCGTGGTCGAGTGGGGACACCGGATGGGCATGCTCGACGCCCAGCCCGGCATCCCCGGCTCGGACATCTGGGACGCGGAGAGGCTCGCCGGCTTCGACTTCCCCCTGTGCGCCGCGGGCATCCACCCCGACGCCTCACCCGACCAGCTCGACCTCACCTCCGGCTGGCTGACCTGGGGGACGTACGGGGACGACTACTTCCCCGTCGTGTTCGGCCGCACCCGCGACCTGGCAGGGGCACGGGCGGCCAACGACCGGCTCGCGGCCTTCATGCCGGTGGACGGCAGCCCGCCGCCCGCACCCGCCAACGCCCTGGAACGCGGCCTGGCCGACCTCTGGACCCGTACGGCCGGCCCGATGACACCGCGCGACCGCCGCACCTTCCGTAAGGCGGTCGAGGACATGACGTCCAGCTGGCTGTGGGAACTGGCCAACCAGGCGCAGAACCGCGTCCCCGACCCCGTCGACTACATCGAGATGCGCCGGATGACCTTCGGCTCGGACCTCACCATGAGCCTGTCCCGGCTCGCCCACGGACAGCAGGTGCCGCCCGAGATCTACCACAGCGGCCCGATGCGCTCGTTGGAGAACGCCGCCGCCGACTATGCCTGCCTCCTCAACGACGTCTTCTCGTACCAGAAGGAGATCGAGTACGAGGGCGAGGTCCACAACGGCGTCCTGGTCGTCCAGAACTTCTTCGACTGCGACTACCCGACCGCCCTCGCCGTCGTGCACGACCTGATGACCTCCCGGATGCGCCAGTTCCAGCACGTCGCGCAGCACGAACTCCCCGTCCTCTACGGCGACTTCGGCCTTTCCCCGGAGGCCCGCCGCATCCTGGACGGCTATGTGCGCGAGCTGGAGAACTGGCTGTCGGGCATCCTGACCTGGCACCGGGGCTGCCATCGCTACCGCGAGGAGGACCTGCGCCGCGGCCTCCTCGCCGGCCGGCCACGCCGCCTCGACATCCCCACCGGCCTGGGCACCTCCGCCGCACGGGTCCCGCTGCTCACCGGGCGGGGGTGACACCACCGGGGGAGTGCACCCGTACGGCCGTGAACGGCCCTGCCGCAGGCCCGCCCGTCCGGTCCAGGCCGGACGGGCGGGCCTGTCGGTGGCTACCGTCCGGAAACGTCCCCCCGAGGGAGCCGGTAGACGGACACATGGGGCCGCGACAGTCCGATACCCGTGACCGCCACTCCCCGCCGCGCGAGCGGCACCGCCACCCGACCGGTCCCGATCGCGAACTCCAGCACCCGCCCGCCACCGGCGAGTCCGACGAGACGGTCCACGGTCGGCTCCAGCACCTCGGGCGCGAACATCCCGGTCCCGGGGGTGTCATAGCTCAGGGTGGCCTCCGCGCCCCAGAGGTCTTCTTGTCGCATACGGGCCACGATGCCGGGGAGTGGGCGACGGTGGCGAGGGATTGTCGCCGCGCCACCACGCCTGGACGGGTATCGGCAGATGGCTGCCGCGCGGGCTGCTGCGCGCGGACCCGGTGCGCGGCAAGGCCCTGCTGGACGGCCACCGCGCCGTGGCCGAAGACGCCGACCCCGGTCCGCTGGCCGCCGCGGCCGGGGAGGTGCTGGAGCTGTTCGGCGGGCCGCTGCGGGACGGGTACGTACGCCCCTGGCGCGGCTGACCCGGCGGGTGCCGCCCGGGGCCTCAGCCGTCCGGCGTCGGTGAGGTCGGGGCGGACCGGAGGATCTGGCCGATCCCGAAGGCGAAGCGCTCGTCGAAGTCGCCGGAGAGGAAGTCGTCGAGGGCCAGGCCGAGTCCCGGCAGACGCTGTGCGGACGTGATGTCGCGCAGACGGTCGTGCCAGGCGGTGGGCGCGGCCTGCTCCTCCTGTACGAGGCCGAGCGTGAAGTAGAACAGGCTCCAGGCCGTCCACGCCGCCGACCGTCGAGTGGGGCAGCCGTCGAGGAGCGCCGTCACCAGCCGGTCGGCGAACGCCAGTGTGTGCGGCTCGGCGGGGAAGGTTCCGGCGACGAGCAGCGCGCCGTCGCGGTGTCCGAGCATCGCCCGGCGCAGGCGTTGGAGCAGTTCGGCGGCCTGCTCGTGCCATTCGCCGCGCAGGTCGTCCAGGGCGACTTCGCCGACGACCGCGTCCGCCATCAGTTCGAGCAGCCGGTCCTTGGTGCGGATGTGCCACATGACGGTGTTCATGCTGACGCCGATTTCGGCCGCGATCGCCCGGGTCGAGAGCTTGGCGCCGCCGCCCCTGTCGAGGACGTCGAACGCCGCGTCGATCACGCGGGAGAGCGTGATTCCGGCCGGGACGCGAGCAGCACCTTGCCTCTTGTTCATTGACCAAGTATACAAGGAAGCGTTCTTGGTCACTGATAGAGAGGCTGGGTATGGACAACAACGTCGTGATCGCGGGCGGCGGCCCCACCGGCATGTGGCTGGCATGCGAACTCCGCCTGGCCGGAGTGGACACCGTGGTGCTGGACGAGAGTCCCGCCATCGACCCGCACTCCCGTGCCCTGACCGTTCACCCCCGGACGATCGAGACCTTCGCCCTCCGGGGCGCCCACCGGCCGCTCCTCGCCGAGGGCGGCCGCATCCCGAGCGGACACTTCGCCGTCCTCGACGACCGCCTCGACTTCCGGACGCTGGCCACCGATTTCCCGTTCACCCTCACCATCCCCCAGGCCCGGACGACCGCCCTGCTCCAGCAACGCGCCCTCGCCCTCGGCGCGGACATACGGCGCGGACACCGGCTCACGGAGTTCACCGAACACGGCGACACGGTCCGTGTATCGGTCGAGGGACCGGACGGCCCGTACGAACGGGAAGCCGCCTACCTCGTGGGCTGCGACGGCACACGCAGCACGGTGCGCGAATGCGCCGGCATCGCGTTCGAGGGGGACCGGTTCACCACGCTCGGCGCACTCGGCGACGTGATCCTCGACGATCCGCCGCAGGGCCCCGTGACGAGCCGTTGGGGGCTGGACGGCACCCTCATGTGCGTGCCGCTGCCCGACGGCCGGTACCGGATCGCGGTGCACTCGCCCGAGGACGTCCGCACCGACTGGCCGGGCGAACTCACCCTCGACGAACTCCGCGAACGGGTCACGCGCGTACTGGGCACCGATCACGGAATGCGGGACCCGTCCTGGCTGTCCCGCTACGGAAACACCAGCCGGGTGGCCCGGAACTACCGCAAGGGACGCGTACTCCTCGCCGGGGACGCGGCCCACCAGCACATGCCGGCCGGCGGCGTGGGCCTGAACGTCGGCGTCCAGGACGCGATGAACCTGGGCTGGAAGCTCGCCGCGACGGTCCGCGGATGGGCGCCGGAAGGACTCCTCGACACCTACCACGCGGAACGCCACCCGGTCGGCGTGGACACGATCGAACACACCCAGGCACAAACCGCGATCTTCATGAATTTCTCCAGCCAAGGACAGGCACTGCGCTCCCTGCTCGGAAAACTCATCGCGGAACGCCCTGAATTCAGGGACGCCCTCACCGAACGCCTCTCGGGCCTCCATGTCTCGTACGCTGTCCCGGGCTCGTCACACCCACTGGCCGGCCGCCGGGCACCGAACCTGGCACTCTCCGGGGAACAGCACCTCTTCCCCCTTTGCGAAGACGGCCGCTACGTACTGATCGACTTCGCTCGCGCAAGGGGCTTCGACGTGGCCGGCCTGCGCCTGCGTGGCGCCGACGAACACGTCGTCCGCTACCGGTGCGCGCCGGGGGACGAGCAGTCCCGGGCGGAATGGTCGGCCGTCAGCGCGGCGCTGATCAGGCCCGACGGGTACGTCGCGTGGGCCTCGGAGGAGAAGTCCGGACGGGTTCTGAGGGCCGAGGCGGAGCGGGTGGTCGCGGCGTTGGACGGCGGGGAGCGTGAGGTGAGCCGCGTGTAGGGGACGGCTTTCGAACGCTTGGGTCTCGGAGCGGGGCATGGTGGGGCCCGGCGTGCGGGGCTGGGGCGGCGGCGCGTGCGGTGGTACGGACGTCGCCGCCCGCCCGCGCGTCTTGCGCCGGCCTTGCCGTGGCTCCGGCCCTGATGCACCCCGCCGGGCAGGGCTCGTCCTGTGGCTGCTGCCGAGGTGTGTACGACTGTCGGGCGGCGGTATTCGGGTATTTCTTCCCGTCCGGTTCAGGACTTTCGGCCCGCTTCGACCGGGAAACCCGTCGATAGCTTTACCGGAATTGCCGACGATCGAACCGCCACCGGCATTGATCTCGTGAGCACCATCCGCACAGGGGGACGTACTTGAGAAAAGCAGGAACGGTGGTGTGCGCCCTGATGGCGGTGGCGCTGCTCGGCGCATGCGACCCCACCGACAAGACACCCCAGCGGGCCAAGGACGGCATCACCGGCCTTCAACTCAGCGTCACCGGCATGCCGACCCCAGGAACACTCTCCGCGCTGGAGCACGTGCTGGCCCGCATCCAGTCCCGCGACCCGGACGGACTCGCCGAACTCGCGGTGGAGGACGACGCGCAGGAGCCCGCACGCGAGTGGGTGAAGAGATGGCACGGTCCCGCGCAGAAACCGATGACCGCGGACTTCAGCGAGGCGAGCGAACGCGTATCGGTCGACGTCCGCTTCGAGGGAGTGCGGGAGAAGCTTTCCCTGACCCTTCAGTGGGACGAGGACAGCGAGGACGACTTCGAACTCGTCCTGCGAGAGGAGGAGTAGGAAACCGTGGCCTCGGGCTCGGCCCGATCCCGTGGTTCGGAGATCGAGGTACGGACTTGCTGCCCTTCGTGAAACGCGACGACGCAGTAGTCCGCTGTTCCCCGGCACCTGCCAGAGGCGTCACCTGAATGTCTCTTGCCGCTGAGCGGGGCCGGTTCGTGCTGCGGGCAGCGCGGAGCCCCGGAAACGCGCTGTGCCGCATTGTCACGTCGTTTGATGACGAACATCCTGGTGGGAGAGGGCCGGAACGAGACCGATGTTCGCCAGGACGAGGGAGCGCGGCCACTCCCTTTCCCCTGCGTGCGGTGATCCAGTCCCCGGAGGAAAACGGGATGCGTGGGAGTCCCGTGGCTGACACGCTGCGCCGGTGAATCGTGAAGAGATCTCCAGGATCGCGCATGCCGAACACCCGGTGAAGGCTCCGGTCGACGACGATTCCGTGCGTCGGCTGCTGGAGCGTGGACTCCCGCCCGGTAGCGGGCGCGTACTCGACCTCGGGTGCGGTGGTGGTGAGTGGCTCCTGCGCGCCCTGGCCATGCGGCCGGACCTGCGTGCCGAGGGGGTGGACATCTCCGGGGAAACCCTGGCACAGGCACGCCGGGCAGCGCGTGACCGTGGTGTTCATGAGCGTCTTGTCCTCCACCACCAGGAGGCCGGGGACTTCGCCTCCTCGCGGCCGTTCGACCTGGTGATCAGCGTAGGGGCCACGCATGCCTTCGGCGGACTGCTCCCCACCCTCGCGGCGGCACGCGAGCACCTGGCTCCGGGCGGTCGTGTCCTGGTCGGTGACGGGTTCTGGGACCGCGCCCCTTCCCCGGAGGCCGTCGAGATGCTCGGGGACTTCATGGACCTGGCGACCACCATGGACCGTGTCGTCGAGGAAGGGTGGACGCCCGTCGACGGGCATATCAGTACGCGTCGTGAACTGGACGACTACGAATGGGCCTGCTGGGGCACGTTGGCCTCTTGGGCTCTGGACCATCCGGATGATCCGGACAGTGCGCAGGTGCTTGCGACGGCCGCCACCCGTCGCTCGGAATGGCTGCGCGTCTACCGGGACACCTGGGGCTTCGTCTCCCTGGTGCTGCGCCGGACTCCGGAGTGACGGTCATTCGCTTGGCGGTGGGCTGACCGGAGCCGGCGGTCGGTTGCGCGGCGGTGAGCTTCCTGCCAGGGACGGGACGACGGTCGGCGCGGCACGTGCGAAGTGATACGTATCAGTTCGCACGTCGACTTTTCGCTGGCAACGGCTCGGCAACCAGGGCACCCGTCGCACGTCTCACGCTGTGGAGAGGCCTCCGGGACTCGCTCCGCGCGATGACGGCCCCGCCCGGCGACCGGTTCTCCGCCACCGCCGGGCACATCCCGCCCCCTACGACAGGTCACCCATGACGCGACACACCACCCGCCGATCCCTGCGCCTGACGGCCCTCGGCTGCGCCCTCGCCGTATCCGTCCTCGCCACGCCCGCGCACGCAGCCCCCGCCTCGTCGGGCCGCGCCGGCGCGACACGCGAAGCCCGTTACGACCTCGGCGACCAGGCATTCCGGCCCCCGGCCTCCCTCGGCTACGAGGGCAGCAGCGAACTCGCCGCCACCGTCTACTACCCGGCCGACCTCGGCAAGGGCCGCCATCCCGTGGTCCTCATGCAGCACGGCCACTGGGAGACCTGCGCCGACGCCGCGGCCGCGACCGACCGGGCCGCCGCGGAGAAAGCCCGTGACCAGGCACGGGAGCGGGGTGACGAAGCCGAGGCCGCGCGCCAGGAAGCGGCCGTCGAACGGGCCGACAACGCACTCTGGGCCTGGCCCTGCGCCCCGGGCACCCCGCAGATCCCCAGCAGCGAGGGGTACGACTACCTCGGCCACGCCCTGGCGGCCCGCGGCTTCGTGGTCGTCTCGGTCGGCACCAACGGCATCAACGCGACGGACTCCGGACAGGCCCCCACCGTCTACCACGCGCGGGCCTTCCTCATCGAGCGGCATCTGCGGCTCTGGCAGCGACTGACCGACAAGGGGAACGGGCCCCTGCGCACGGCTCTCACCGATGCGCGCACCGGCGCCCCCGTGACGACCGACTTCCGCGACCGCCTCGACCTGAACCGGGTCGGTCTCCTCGGCCACTCCATGGGAGGCGGCGGCGTCATGCAGGAGATCTCCGACGCCCACCGTTCCGCCTGGCCCGCCGGCATCGGCATCAAGGCCGCCTTCGCCCTCGCCCCCACCGCCACATGGGACGGCGACCCGGTGACCCGTACCCCCTTCGCCGTCATGTGGGGCACCTGCGACGAGGTCAACACGGGAAACTACGTGGAGCAGAACCGCGCCGCCACCCGCGCGCCCCTTTACCAGTACGCACTGACCGGCGGCAACCACAGCTCGTACAACCGCCAGTGGTCCCCCGCCGGCGGCCAGGTGGCCGCCCGGGACGACGCCCGGCCGGGAAGCCGCCCAGGAACCTGCCGCACCCAGTACCCCGACCGCACCACCCCGCAGCACGACGACCCGCAACTGACGGAACAGCGGCAACGACAGCTCACCACCCACCGGGTGACGGCTTTCTTCGAACGGTTCCTACAGGGGAAGACCGCACGGGAGCCTTATCTGACCGGTGAACGTCCCTTTCCGGGTGAACCGGAGGGAGTTGTTACGTCGTCCTTCGTGTCCGGGAAGTAGGCGCGGTTGTACGGACCGCTGATGGGGTGCCGTGCGGGCGGAGTCCGGCGTATGGGCTCCCACACCAGAGTGCTCTTGGCCCCTTCGTCATGGCACCTTCTACGAAACACGCGTCCCCGAAGCAGTTGTCGCATGACCAGCGCGGCTTGACGACGAACATCGAGGCCCCGCGCATGCCTCCGCACCCGCCCCCGCGCTCGTCCCCCTCCTGCCGGGGGCGGCGTGGTGGCGGGTGCTGTGGTGGTTCAGGCGACGGTGCCGTTGGTGGGGTGGGGTGTGCGGGGGTGGAGGGTCATGGGGATGTGGTCGGGGCGGGCGACGGCGGAGACGACTTGGCGGGGGGTGTGGCCGGGGGTGGGGGTGAGGTGCCAGGTGCGCAGGATTTCGGCTGCGGCGATGGTGGCTTCGGCCAGGGCGAACTGGTCGCCGATGCATTTGCGGTTGCCGCTGCCGAAGGGGGTGAAGTTGCGGGTGTTGATGTTCGGGTCGAGCCAGCGGTCGGGGTTGAAGCGGTCGGCGTCGGGGCCGAAGAGGGCGGGGTCGCGGTGGATGGCGTAGAGGCTGAAGGCGACTTCGGTGCCGGCGGGGAGGGCGGTGGTGCCGAGGGTGACGGGGTGGGTGCTGCGGCGCATGAGGAAGGTGACGCCGTGGAGGCGGATCACCTCGTCCAGGGTGCGTCGCATGGCGGTCAGACGGGGGACATCGTTGATCGTGACGGGGCGTTCGCCGGCGACATCACGTACTTCCTGGACGACCTGTTCGCAGACGTCGGGGTGGACGGCGAGGTAGTGCAGGGCCCAGGCGAGGGTGGAGGCGGTGGTCTCCGCGCCGGCGAACAGCAAGGTGGCGACCTCGTCGCGGACCTGGGTGTCGTCGAGGTCCTTCTCGCGCAGCAGCTGGGCCAGCAGGTCGTCGTGTTCGTGCATATGACCGGTGGCGCGTGCGGTGGTGATGACCTCGTCGATGATGCCGCTCAGGCGTGCCGAGGCGCGGTCGAAGAGGCGGTTGTAGCGGACGGGCAGCCGGTCGAGGGCCTTGGGGGAGGCGGCGCGTTTGAGGAGCATGTCGAGCAGGACGGGCAGTTCGGTGCGGATGGTCTCCACGGCCGGTTTGCCGATCTCGGAGGTGAACAGGCTCATGGCGATGCTGTCGATGGCGTAGGTGGCAGCGGCCTCGTAGAGGTCGATCTGCTGTCCCGGGCGCCATGAACGGGCGAGGTCGCGCGCGTTGCTGCTCATGATCTCGGAGTAGCCGGCGATGCGTTCCTTGCTGAACATCGGCTGGATCAGGCGGCGGTGCTTGCGGTGCAGTTCTCCGTCCGCGGTCGACAGCCCTTCACCGGCCAGGCGCTTGAGCCGCTGGAAGAACCGGCCCTTCTCGAAGTGCCGGCCCTCCCGTACCAGGACGTCGTGCAGCCGTTCGTGCGTGGTGGCCACGTAGACGGGCATCCGCCCCAGCCGGATACGGACCAGTCCCCGCTCGTCGGCGTGCTCGCGCAAGGAGAGCAGGAAGCCGAACGGGTCGCGGTACAGGGCCAGGGCGTGTCCGAGGAGGGGGATCGCGCCGGGGGCCTCGGGTATCGGCGGGGTTCCGGTCTGCTGGGGGGCGGCTACGGACACAGGGTTCCTTCGGTCGTGCACGGCACGCATCGGCGCACCGCGTCATGTACGGGCTTGATTCAGTCTGCCCACCTGGGGCCGGAAAGAAAGATCGGATGTCTTTTCCATCCTCTGTGACAGTGCTCAAGCGGGCCGCTCCGCCGTCTCATGATGGCGTGTCATTGCAGGTCAGTGCGGCTTTTTGTCTTGGTGGGGGTGTTGTTGCCGGGTGTGGCGGGTCCGGGGGAGAGGTATGTCTCAACCTTGCGGCCGTGCAGTGCATATGGCGGAAAATGAGCTACTACGGGTCGGTAGGTCGGTGGGGGCTGTGGCGTCGGGGGTGGGGCGGCATTGTCGTTGCGTCTGCCTGGTGGTGGGGGTGTGTGTCTGGCGTGGGGACGGTGCTTCGTTCCGCGGTGGGTGAGGGTGAAGCGGGGCCAGTCGGGGGCCGTGGTGTCGCGAGGAAGGGGGCCGGTCGCGGACGCTGGCTGCGGGCGATGAGCGGTGGTGGCCCGGATGCCTGGTTGCTGTTGTGCTGAGTGAGGCGTCGTCACCTGTGTTGCGTGCCGTGCCGGAAGGGGCCGACGGCCTGGTGATCCGCCCGGTGTGCCAGGAGCGGCTCACGGCCACCGGCTGGTCATGGGCACGATCGGCGGCCTGTCCCGCAGTCCCTGCCTGCCCCCCGGTGCCGCGGAACACGTCGGCGTCGAGGGCGATGTCCGTCGCGGGGATGGCCTGGCAGGTGAGGGCGTGGTGGTCGGGGCAGTGTCGCCGGTGGCGGACGGGGTTTTGAGGCGGCCGAGGACGGGGGATGCCGATGCCGGCCGCAGGCAGGACCGCCGCACGGTGGTGGTCGAGGGGAGGCCGAACAGGTCGGACGGCGCGGTGGCCTCTACCCGTGCCCCGGGAGGAGCGGTGCGCGCGGGGGAGGACGCGTCGCCTCGACCCGCCGTTCCCTCACCCGGTAGGTCTCGGGGTGCCGAGGGCGCGGACGGTGGAGGAATAGGGCGGGTCGTGGCGTGTGTGCAGCGCCGGGGCGCCTGCGGCGGGCGTGTCCCGGCGTACGGGATTGCGGCTCCGGTTCACCGCTGCGCTTCCGGGGCGGCCATGTGGGGGCGCAGGTAACGGTGGAGGATCAGGTGAAGGGTGGGGAGTTGGGTGGCCGGGTCGAAGGACGGGTCGGTGGCGGCGCTCGTGTAGAGGGCGGCGATGAGGGCCATGAGCCAGGCCGCGGTTTCCTCCGGGTCCAGGGCGGGGTCGATCTGGCCGGTCGCGGCGGCGTGGCGCAGCACGGTGGTCAGGGTGGAGCGTTCCTCGGCGCTGTCGCGGCTGAGGAGTGCTTCCAGTTCGGGGTCGCGGTAGGCCTGGACCATCGCTTCCATGACGAGGGCGGGGACCAGCGGCTGGGTGGCGGGGGAGGCGAGGAGGTCCACGGTGTCCAGGAGCGCGGTCCACGGGTCGTCGGCCGTGCGGGCGGCCGCCAGGCGCTCGGCCTTGGTGGTGCCTTCGCGTTCGTCGTCCTCGAAGACGGCGTGGAAGAGGGCGCGCTTGTTCGGGAAGTAGTGGAACAGATTGCCCGTGCTGATGCCCGCGGCCTTGCAGATCTGCGCCGTGGTGGTGCGCTCGAAGCCTTTGGCGGCGAAGAGCTGGGCCGCTGCGTCGATGATGTGCCGGCGCCGTGCCCGGTGCGCGGCCGGGTCGACTGTTCTCATCGTGGCTCCCTCTGTGTCGGCTTTCCGGTGCTCGTCAATAATAGACCGAGCGCTCGGTCTATTATTGACGAGCACCGGGAGAAACGAGGGGAAACATGCGTATGGACAAGAGGCTTGACGGGCAGCCGGGCGGGGGCGGTACCACGGTGCTCGGTGAGCCGGTGTGGGCCACGGTGTGCGTCTACATCGTTTTCGTGCTGGTGGGGGCGGGCGTCGGCGTACTCGCCTCCCTCCTGGCGGAGTGGATGGTGACCTTGCCCTGGGCGCCGATGAAGGGACCGGCCGAACTCGCCGTGACCCTGCCCGCGCCGGTGCTGCCCGCCGCAGGAGCGGTGGCGGGCCTGGCCTTCGGGCTCGTCGCCCAGCACGAACAACTGGTCGTCCGTCTGTCCGACGACCACGTCGCCCTTACGCGCAAGGGGAAGCGGCAGGAATGCGCGCGCGACGCCGTCGCCGCGGTGTTCCTGGACGGCAAGCAGCTGGTCCTGCTCGGTCGCGACGGCGGCGAACTGGCCCGCTATCAGTGCGACCTGGCCGCCGACCGCCTGGCCGGCGCCTTCACCGCACACGGCTACACCTGGGCCGACGCCGACCCGCACCAAGGCGACTTCCGTCGCTGGGTTCCCGGCACCCCCGGCCTGCCCCAGGGCGCCGATGCCGTCCTCAAGGCCCGCCAGAAGTCCCTGGAGAAGAAGGGCCCCTCCGACGACGAGACCCGCGAACTGCGCGAGGAGCTGGGCCGCCTCGGCATCGTCGTCAGGGACGAAAAGCGCCGCCAGTACTGGCGGGCCGTCCGGGGGGCGGGGCCGGGCGGCGAGTGAGGACGGGGCGGGCGGGGCCTGGCGGGGAGGTGAATCGGCGTCGTCCGGTGTGGTCGGCGGGGGAGTGGTGGCTGGGATGCGCCGCACGGCCTGGGTGTCCCGGACGGCTCACCCGCTCCGTCTCGGTCCCGCCCGGCCTCGGCCCGGTTCGACCCTGCCTCGGTTCGGCCCGGCTTCGGCGTGCCTCGGCCCAGTCCGGCCGACTCCGCTCGGTGCAGCGTGCCCGACCGCAGCCCGGCCCGCTGCCGACCGCGCCCCGCACGACCCCGAGCCGACCGCCGCCTGCCCCCCAGACACCGGCACACCCGCCCCGAAGGCGATGCCGACCACGCGGCCCGGCCACCGGTGTTCACGCCCGTGACCGGACGGGAACGCCTTGCCGCCGTCGAGCGGCGCCCGGGAGAAACCGGCCACCCTCCAGCCGCCGAGGAGGCTGCGGCTCAGCGGCAGAGACCGCCGCGGCCGGTGTCTCGCCCGGCACGGCCGAACGCCTCCGCGCCGAGGCGCACCAGCACGCGGCGAGCCAGCCCCTGGACGGCATCCGCAGCAACGCGGGGACCCAGGACACCGACCACCGCACCCCTACAAACAGGCAACCCGGCATAATTCACCCCTCAGTGAACCCGGGCTCAGCGGCGTCAACAACCTGCGCGTGCGCCCTCACTCCATACGTACGGCCACCGGAAGACACCGCGGCCCACGGACCAGCAACCCCGGCCGGTACGGCAGCCGCTCCACATCAACGGCCACACGTACGCCGCCGAGCGCGTCGAACAGGATCGGAAGGGCGAGCGTGGCCTCCAGCCGGGCCAGGCGGGCCCCGACGCAGAAGTGCGGCCCGTGTCCGAAGGCCGCGTGCGGCGCCGCGCGCCCGCCGCCCGCCGCCGGGAGGTAGCGCGCCGGCCGGAACGTGTCGGGGTCGGGGAAGTACGCCGGGTCGCGGTTCGCCGCAGCCAGCACGACCAGAACCGAGTCGTCGGCCGGCACCTTCGCCCCGCCGCCCAGATCCACCGGTTCGCGCGTCCGCCGCCAGGTCGCCCCCTCCAGCGGGCTGTCGTAGCGCAGGGTCTCCTCCACCACCGCGGCCCAGCGCGCGCCCGGACCGCGTCGGGCGGCGGCGAGTTCACCCGGATGGGTGAGCAGCCGCAGGCAGGCCGAGGCGAGCAGGTTCATCGTCGTCTCGTAGCCGGCGAACAGCAGCAGGAATGCCATGGCGAGCAACTCGTTGTCATCGAGGCCGTCCTCGCCCCTGTCGTCGACCAGCGCGCTGAACAGGTCCTCGCCCGGCGCCCGCCGCTTCTCGGCGATCAGCCCGGCGACGTAGTCGTGCAGCAGGACCCATGCCTCGTCGACGGCGCCCTCGGGCAGCGCGTTCGCGGGCGAGCCGACCCGGTAGGTCCACTCCCGCAGGTTCCCGCGGTCGGCCTCCGGCACCCCCAGCACCTCGCTGATCACCAGGATCGGCAGCGGAAAGGCGAAGCTCTCCACCACGTCGACCGTCTCTCCCGCGGCCAGCCGCCCGGCCATGTCCTTCGCCAGGGCGGCCGCCAGGGCGGCGATCCGGGGCCGCAGCGCGTCCACGCGCGGCGGGGTGAACGCGGCGGCCGCAAGA